>JAITHZ010000005.1 GCA_031279795.1 Bacteroidales bacterium | reverse complement strand
TTGAAACAAATTGTTGAAGCACACGACGGAACCGTTGAAGTGCAATCTGAAAATAATTACCCCTACAATGGTATTCCGCACGGTATATTCAGTTGCATTGTTACTCTGCCGATTAGTTAAAATGTATGAATTGTTAAAATCCAAATAATGATGAATGATACTATGCGCAACAATTGGCGTAACCTCCTTCTCCCCGTTGAATTTTATCTGACAACGTCGCCAAATGAGTTTGTGGTACTGAATGAAGTGGACGTCAACAGCGAAAAACTGTATGTTCGCATGAATATTGTCTGCCGCCAGCAAGTAAAAGAATTGAATATGGATATTTATATCTGGACGAAAGCGAAAGACGCAGACGGTGACGAAACTATCATCGACGGGATTCAATGCGGCGACATAACAACGAGAGGCAAATACACTTTCCGCGATGTCAAACCGAATGAAATACTTCGACTGGAAGCCGAATTTCCTCTCGACAAAGGGGTGAAAAAAGACTGTGTTCTGCATCTTGAATTTATGGGCAGCGACATCTTCCTGTTTCCTTTCAAACTCGGCTCAACCAACCAGGAAGTACCGGATTTCAACCGCGATGCGAAAATCGCCAAATACCTGCTGCTTGATGCAAACGACCGCGAATGGGCAAAACCCGAAGCGTACAGCAAAGGACAAGAATTGGAATCCATGCTAAAAATCCGCGAAATGTTTGTGCCTAAAGAGTTAACTGACTTTCTTGAAAAACAGTTGAGGTTGCACACTTTCAACAAACATTACAACAGCGATATAAAGCAACCGCAAAACCTCAACGTTGCATTTTATGGCAAAGCCGGTATCGGAAAAAAAACGATGGTTCAACTTTATGCCGATTTCCTGTACGAAACAGGAATGTTTAGCAGCAAATCAGTTCATACGGAAAACGGAAACACGTTGAGGGGAGAAAGATTTATAGACAGCGAATGGAAACCGAATATTAATATAGCAATCGACAAGGCAAAAAATAATATCTTACATATCCGCAATGCAGATGAAATGCTCGTGAAACATACCGACGAAAATTCCACGCACGACCGCGATTCTCCCGAATTTATTCTACAACAATTGATAAATGGGGCGAAAAACAACAATATGGTACTGATTCTTACAGGCAGTTATCCCGAAATTCCGGAAATGCTGAACTTTGCGGAAGAATTAAGACAGCTCATTCCCAATACATTTCGTTTCGACAACCTCAGCGTCGATGCTTTGATGAGTATTGCCGGTAAAATACTTCAAGAACAGGACTTTTCTCTGTCGGACGAAGCGCATGCTACCCTGAAAAAACTTGTCGCAGATGCCAGTGTCCACAGCGGTAAAAATTTCCAAAATGCCAAATGGCTGAAAGAGCTGCTCGACGCTACGATTGTCAATACAAAAAACAGAGCAGTAGAGCAGTATCTGTTAGACGATTATTTCCGCAGCCATTGCATACTGCCGGAAGATATTCCGCAGACGCAACCCAAATCCACCGGCAAGGCAATGGATAAGCTCCGGCGCATGACCGGACTGACCGACCTGAAACAAAGCATTGCCGACCACCTGAATCAGGTGTGGCTCAACAAAAAACGCCGACAGCAAGGCATGCATAGCCAAACGGGACCGCTGCACATGCTGTTTTTGGGAAATCCCGGCACCGGCAAAACAACCGTTGCCAACCTCATAGGCGAGATTTATCACAACATGGGTATTCTGTCGTCTGGACACGTTGTATCGCTCGACATAACTTCGTTGACAGGACGATTCAGGGGGCACACCGAAGCCCAAACTCGTATAGCAATTAAACGCGCTCAAGGTGGCGTACTGTTTATCGACGAGGCATATTCTCTGTTTTCCAACAGTGGCGGAAATAAAGAAGACGGAACAAAGATCATAGACGCCCTGATGCCTATGTTAGGCCACGACGACGCCGATATGATTGTCATTCTGGCGGGCTATCCCGCCGAAATGGAACTGTTGATGAATTCCAATTCGGGATTGCGCTCGCGTTTCCCCAATGTGTTTAATTTTGCCGACTATAATGCAGAAGAACTGCTTCAAATTGCCGACCGTGCTGCCGAAGATCGCGATCTTGTGTTTTCGCCCGAAGCCCGCAAAAAATTTGAAAAACTTGTTGGAAAGGCTTATAACGACCGTGATGCGTATTTCGGCAATGCCCGTTATGTTGTTCGTATGTTGCAAACGAACATCATACCCAAAATGAGCACACGGCTTGCAAAATACAAGGGAGAACTCGACGTGCTTATGCTCAAAACCATTCTCCCCGAAGACATTCCCGCAGCGCACAAAGAAAAACCTGCCGGCAACACAAAATTTGAAGAGGAACGAATTGACAAGGCGCTGCAAAGTCTCGACGAGATGATTGGTTTACAGCAAGTAAAAACAGCCATTCATAATTTTGTAAAACTGTCGCGCATGATGAACAGTCAAGGTAAAACAATTGTCGGCAAAACGCCGCTCAAGTGGAGTTTCACAGGAAACACCGGCACCGGTAAAAGCACGGTTGCCGAAATTTTTGCCGAAATTCTGCATGGCATGAAAATTCTTGAACGCGGACAAATAGTAGAAGTGAACGCTGAAGAAATTTACGAAGTCAGCGCCTGGCAGGCGGAAGAACGATTGAAAACAGCCATGTACCGTTCGCGGCAGGGATTGCTGTTTATCGACAGCGACGCCCCAAAGCTAAAACAGCGCAAAGACGTACTCGACAGTGAGCAACTGCGCATAAAACTTGCCGG
>JAITHZ010000361.1 GCA_031279795.1 Bacteroidales bacterium | reverse complement strand
TAAACAAATACCTTCAAAAATGACAATTATCACGTCCGAACAAAAACTGGCGGATGTAGTTTTACGGAACTACACGCTGATTCCAGTAGTCAATCGTTTTGGGATAGAATTGGGATTCGGAGACAAAACGATTGAGGCAATATGCGCTGAACACAAGATTGATGCCGCCTTTTTTGTGACATTATTAAACACAATCAGCATTGAGTCGTATTACTCCAATGAGAAACTGAAAATGGCAAATACTATGCAACTGATTGATTATCTGAAAAAAACATTAGAGAACTACAAACATTCCGAAATTAACGTAATCGAAATTCATATTAACCAATTGCGAGATTCCTGTCCGGAAGAAAACATTCATTTACAATTGATTGAAAATTTTTTTATTCAATTTCGGCATGAATTTCGTCAGTATGTTGATGATATCACCCGCAATTTATTTGAAGTCGTAGCAGGTATTTTTCAGCAAGCCAGCAGCCGCCAGAGTGAAAATCCACCGCATGAATTGCCAGATTTTGCCGGATTCCAGCATACCTGCATGCAATTGAACGAAAAGCTCTCCGACATGAAAAGCCTGTTAATAAAATATTTAACTGGAAAATTCGACCGCAGGATACGAAATGCCATCATCTTCATCATTTCACGATTTGAGCAAGACATACACAATTACATGCGCCTGCAATACCGCCTGCTAAAGCCTATGACGCAGGAAATGCTCATTTTAATTCACGCTACAAAATGAAAAACGAAGAAATACAAATTGCAATAATAAATTCTTATTATATACAAAGTTGTGGTTTGAAGGCCGTATTATCCGAGTACGTACCGGCAAGCGGAATCGAACTGTATGACAATCTTCTGTCGTATCAAGAAAATCAAAATTTTTACGACCTGATTTTTGTAGATACACTTATCTATTTATCCAACAGCGAAATACACAAAGATAAAAAACGAATAATCCTCCTTTCATCAACGTCGGCATGTCATTTCGAACATCCTGAACTGATTTTACTGGATCTGAGCATGAACAGGCAGGTAATTCAGGAAAGGCTGGAAACGATACTCTCCCAGTCACAAACGTTTGAACAGGAAGGCGAAAGCAAAGAGCTTTCTGAAAGAGAACGCGAAGTACTGGAACTGGTCGCCAAAGGGTATATCAGCAAAGAAATTGCTTCGATGCTGAATATCAGTCATTACACCGTGCAGGCACACCGAAAAAAGATTTCTGCCAAATTGGGAATCAAATCAGTTTCGGCGCTTGCTATTTATGCAATGATGCATGGAATTGTAAGCATTAAATAGCCACCCAGACAACATATTAAATAAAAATTAAATCACTGATAAGCGAGATGATTTTGTTAGCCGATAGCGGTTCTACAAAAGCACATTGGTGTTTTGTTGAGAACGGCATCATAAAAAAAGAAATAATTACACAGGGAATAAACCCGTTTTACCAGACTCCAGAAGAAATAGAGCAGGAAATCAGCAAGATACACCAGGTTGAATCTGGATCTGATCCACAGGAAATATTTTTCTACGGCGCTGGCTGTTTGCCAGAAACAGCAGAAAAAATTAAAAAAGCAATTTACCACTTTTTTCCTGCCAGAATCGAAGTAAACAGCGATTTGCTTGCAGCTTGCCGCGCTTTGTCAAGTAATCAGGGTGGAATTGTTGGAATTTTGGGAACAGGTTCAAATTCATGTCTCTACGATGGACGAAACATTACCGGACACGTCTCGCCACTTGGATACATACTTGGCGATGAAGGAAGTGGCGCAGCTCTGGGCAAACAGCTCGTTGCCGATATGCTAAAAAACCGATTTTCACCACTGTTAAAAGAAAAATTCTTTGCGCGGTTTGAATTGACTCCAGCCATTATCATGGAACGAGTTTACCGGTCAACATTTCCGAATCGCTTTCTGGCAGGATTGTCACTATTCATCAACGAAAACAGGGTTGAATTTCCGGAATTACAACCAATTGCAGAACAGAGTTTTTCTGCTTTTTTCGAACGGAATATTCTGCAATATGGCAATACAGGTTTACCGGTTCATTTCAGCGGTTCAATTGCATATCATTATAAAGACATCCTGAATAAAATTACAACAAAATACGACCGGCAATTAGGTAAAGTGGAAATGTATCCAATGAACAGCTTAGTGAAATATCATTCAGGCTGTTATTGATTAGCAGCAAGATATAATCATTTTTTTTCTGTGTAAATAATTCGCTCACTACAAACTGATAAACAATAACTGGAAATAACATTCCGGCTGCCTAACATTGTTGCAGAGAAATTTTCTTTTTTTATTATTAGTTGCAAGCATTACATAATATAAGGTATCAAATAGTTATCAGTATAGGCATTAACAAATCTATTTGCTTTAAAATGTAGATAAAAACGAACATTATGACAAGAAAAAAAATATTTTTCAAACAAAATGACAAAAAAACTTGCAAGTTAATATTATTATTTCTACTTTTGCAGCGGAATAAAAAATGAGATTTGTAACCTGTAAAAATTAGAAACACAAATGAATTTTGTAAAGATGCACGGCGCAGGAAATGACTATGTTTACATAGACTGTTTCAGGGAAAAAGTAGAATCCCCCAAAAGTTTGGCGCGTATAGTAAGCGATCGCCACAAAGGAATAGGTTCAGACGGGCTGGTACTGATCATG
>JAITHZ010000269.1 GCA_031279795.1 Bacteroidales bacterium | reverse complement strand
CGTCGCTGGAAAGGCACGATGATATTTACCGGACAAATGAGATAGAATATTCTTTCAGAGTAAGACAGCAAGGACTCTGGCAGACTGTATCCTCAAATGTCACCATGAAAGCTGCCCTGATTTACAATAAATGGGATATCGTTATCCTTCAGCAAGTTTCCGGCTACTCCGGCATGTATGAAACCTGGCAGCCTTACTTGAACAACCTTGTTGCCAGTATCAAAGCAGACTGCTTGAATCCAAAGGTTGCAATCGGATGGCAAATGACTTGGGCTTATGCGGATAATCTGACAAATATTCCTCAATACAGCAATAGTCAATCTGTTATGTATCAGTCAATTGTTAATGCTGTGCAAAAAATGCAGAAAGAGGTGAATATTGCCGTAGTCATTCCGTCGGGAACCGCTATCCAGAATTTGCGACAGACTTCGCTGAACAATCCACCGCTGGATATTACGCGCGACAATTCGCATATTGACCTGGGAGCTGGCCGTTACACACTGGCCTGCACATGGTTCGAAGCTTTAATTGCTCCCTATTTTGATATCAGCATGCAGGATAACAATGTTCGAACATCCGAAGGAAATATTCCAGTAAATACGGATGCTAATGCTAAATTATGTCAATACGCAGCCAGATATGCTTGCGAATACCCCTATCAGATCTCTGTCATTCAACCAACAGGGGCGCTCCGGCAACACGTGAAAACAAATCTATAAATCCAGTCAGGGTTAAGGATTTATTGGACTTGAATTCGCAAATAAATTAGTTAAGAGCAACTTTCAGAGCAGCAGCCACCCGCTGAATATCTTCGTTGGAGAGATTGCTGCCCGACGGAAGGCAAAGGCCGTGCGCAAAAATCCGTTCACAGACGCCGCTTCCGTAGTATGGAGCGTCAGCAAAAACCGGCTGGCGATGCATCGGATTCCAGACCGGACGACATTCAATTTCTTGCCGGTTCAGTGTTTCTACAATCTGCAAAGGCGTTGCTTTCAGCTTGTGTGTATCAAGAATGATTACCGTCAGCCAGTCGTTGGAAAAAAAACGTTCGTCCGGTTCGGAATGAAATGAAATACCTTCGATGTCGGCTAACTCTTGCCTGTACAGGCTTTTTATTTCACGCCGACGTGCAATACGTGCATCTAGCACTTCCATCTGACCACACCCAATTCCTGCCAAAATATTGCTCAACTGATAATTGTATCCAATTCGGGAATGTTGATAAAATGCGCCGGGTTCCTTTGCTTGTCCTGCATAAAACTTTGCTTGCTGAACATAATTGTGGTTGGTCGAAACCAGTGCGCCTCCAGACGAACAGGTAATAATTTTGTTTCCGTTGAATGATAGAACACCCATTTGTCCAAAACTGCCACAAGCCCTGCCGTCGTACTGCGAGCCCAACGCTTCGGCAGCATCTTCAATCACCGGAATTTCGTGCTGTTGAGCAAGTGTTATCAGTTCATTCATCTTTGCAGGCATCCCGAACAAATCGACCAGAATAATGGCGCGAGGTTTCTTCCCTTTTCTTTCCCTGTGAAGAATAGCACGCTCCAGATGTTCGGGCGACATGTTCCATGTATCCTCCTCACTGTCGATCAATACAGGGATAGCATGCTGATACAGGATTGGATTGACAGAAGCCGCGAAGGTAAAACTCTGGCAAATCACTTCATCACCCGAATTTACGCCCAGCATCACAAGCGCCAGATGAATGGCTGCTGTTCCTGAACTCAGCGCCGTTACTTCGACATGATTACCCAAATACGTTTCCAACTGACGCTGAAACCGGTTGATATTTTCCCCAACTGGCGCAATCCAGTTCGAGTCGAACGCTTCCTTTACATAAACCATTTCTCTTTCGCCCAAATGCGGACTGGAAAGATATATACGTTTCATTTTATTGTTGATTTATTTTTGGCAAAGTTAGCAGAATTTTTCAGATTAAGAAAATGATAAAGAAAAAAGACTCATGAACGTAAGGCAAAATTGCTGTGTTCCCCTCTTTAGATTGAGAAACGGAGCATTAACTTATTTCCCGGTGATAATCCGTTTTATATCGTTCAGTTTGTTCAAGGCATCAATAGGCGTCAGGTTGTTTATATCCAGGTTTTTTACTTCGTCGCGAATCTGGCTCAACACGGGGTCGTCCAATTGAAACAGGCTTAACTGATACCCTTCGCGGCTGCCGGCGATTCCTTTTACAGGTTTGGATATGCCATCTTTGCGGTTGCTGGTTTCCAGCTGTTTCAGGATCTCGTTCGATCGTTTTACGATACTTTGCGGCATTCCGGCCATTTTTGCGACATGAATTCCGAAACTGTGTTCACTGCCACCTTTGATCAATTTGCGCAGGAAAATCACTTTACTGTCAGTTTCTTTCACTGCAACGTTGTAATTTTTTATTCGTTTGAAGGATTTTTCCATTTCGTTCAATTCATGATAATGCGTTGCAAATAACGTTTTTGCCTTTGCCTTTGGATGTTCATGAATGTATTCCACAATAGACCAGGCAATGGAAATACCGTCGTAGGTGCTGGTGCCGCGCCCCAGTTCGTCGAAAAGCACAAGGCTGCGCAGAGAAAGGTTGTTGAGAATATCGGCAGCTTCGTTCATCTCCACCATAAATGTCGATTCGCCAAGCGAGATATTGTCGGAAGCGCCTACGCGCGTAAAAATTTTGTCCACCAGACCAATTTTAGCTGTCTGTGCCGGAACAAAACACCCAATCTGCGCCAGCAGCACAATCAAAGCAGTTTGTCGCAACAGCGCCGATTTTCCCGCCATATTCGGTCCTGTGATAATGATAATCTGCTCATTGTCACTGTCAATCGAAATGTCGTTTGCGATGTAAGGTTCTCCAGGTGGCAACTGTTTCTCTATCACCGGATGCCGTCCATCCCTGATTTCAATTTTCAGGCTATCGTTAATTTCCGGACGGATGTATTTATTCTCCTTTGCTACTTTGGTAAATGACAGCAGGCAGTCGAGCTGCGCAATCAGCGAAGCATTCAACTGGATGGCAGGAATGTAATCCAGCAGATTGTATATCAGTTCATTGAAAATTTTACTTTCGAGAGAAGCAATCCGTTCTTCGGCTCCCAGAATTTTTTCTTCGTAATTTTTCAGTTCTTCAGTTATATAACGTTCGGCGTTTACCAGCGTCTGTTTGCGTATCCAGTCGGACGGCACCTTGTCTTTATGCGTGTTGCGCACCTCAATGTAATAGCCGAA
>JAITHZ010000249.1 GCA_031279795.1 Bacteroidales bacterium | reverse complement strand
GCCAAGCGCACACCGTCATTCATGGAAAAGTTGAAGAAAGTGCGCAAGGTCGCTGCCGTGCTGTAAAACCAATTAAAGTTTGCACCATTTACAAGGGTAAAATATACTTTTGTCAATGTTAAAATTCTCAATTCATAATCATTCACAAATTTATAAGCATCAGTAAATGAAAATATTATCTATTATTGCAATTGCATATAACTATCGGATTTCAAAAATTTCAAAAATAACATTTAACATATTACAAAATGAAAACAAAAATTGAAGAACGTTGGGGAACGCATCCCAACGATGTGAAAAAGTATGATACAGCACAATTACGGAAAGAGTTTCTGGTAGAAACTGTCTTTGAGACCGACGCCGTGCTGATGACTTATACACACAACGACCGCCTGATAATTGGTGGCGCGTGGCCTGTACAGGAAACCTTGCCGTTGGAAACGGTCGATTTGATACGCTCCGAATATTTTTGTGAACGTCGCGAAGTCGGCATTGTGTGCATCGAGGGTGAGGGAGAAGTGGATGTGGATGGCTCACTCTATCCAATGACCTGCAAAGATGCGCTTTATGTAGGACGCGGTTCAAAAAATATTTTATTCAAAAGCAAGAATCCAGCTAAACCTGCCAAGTTTTATTTCGCATCATCGCCGGCGCACACCGCATATCCTACAGCGCCGATTACTTCGACCATGCGCCGTACACGCGAACTGGGCGCAAAAACTACAGCAAATGAACGGACATTGAATCAGCTAATTTTGAACGAAATAACTCCATGCTGTCAGTTGCAGATGGGCCTGACAGAACTTAAAGATGGAAACGTATGGAATACCATGCCGCCACACACACATTCGCGCCGCATGGAAGCGTATTTTTATTTCAAAATACCTGAAAATCAGGCTGTGTGCCATTTTATGGGACAGCCGCAGGAAACACGCCACATTTTTTTAGGAAACGAACAGGCTGTGATTTCGCCATCCTGGTCTATTCATTCGGCAGCCGGAACCAGCAATTACACCTTTATTTGGGCTATGTGCGGAGAAAATCTTGATTATGACGATATGGATACATTTACAGCAGATAAATTAAAATAAATCAACAAAATGAAAAAAACAGGAATTGTAATAATTTCCTTTGCCTTTTTGCTATCGTGCAAAGGAAAAGAGCAGATTGTAACAATAGAAAATCCAAGCGATTATGACCGTTTGACGGATTTGGTTGAAATTCCGCTCAAAAACCTGAACCAAATCGTGCTTAATCTTGGTGATACTTATCGGGTGGTTAATGCAGCAGGGGAAGTCATACCGTCGCAACTGACTTTCGACAGCAAACTCATTTTCCAACCCGGACTAAAGGCAAATGAATCAGCTACATTCACCATTGGAACAGGAAAACCGCAACCGTTTCCGTCAAAAACATTCGGACGCTATGTACCGGAACGGAAAGATGATTTTGCGTGGGAAAACGACCGAGTTGCATTTCGTATTTACGGTCAGGCTCTTATCGCAACCGACGGACCCAGCAACGGCCTGGATGCATGGTACAAGCGTACAAGCGAACTCGTAATTGACAAATGGTACGAAAATGACTTGACCGGCATCGCTTCGTATCACAGTGATAACGGCGAAGGCCTCGACGATTACAAGGTCGGACGCACGCTGGGAGCCGGAGCTATGGCTCCTTATCTGAACGATACGCTTTGGCTGAACGAAAATTATATTTCGCAAAAAACGCTTGAAAATGGCCCGCTCCGTACAACATTTCAGCTGTCGTATAAAAACTTGACTGTTGGAGAACAAACTTATTCCGAAACACGGACATTCTCTATCGACGCCGGTTCGCAACTCACCAAAGTGACGCAGGAATACGGCGGTGTAGAAAAACCGATGTCGGTTGCCGCAGGTTTTGTAAAACGCAGTGGCAAGGATTCCATTTTTGTTTCCCCGAAAAATAATTACCTTGTTTATGTGGAGCCTTTCAGCGAAACTGTCGATCAACTTTATATGGGAATCGTTTTCCCGCAGGGGTTTGAAAAAGAAACAGTCAATACGTATGCGTACAACGAAAAAGCGTTGCACGTATTGACCGTAACGACGTATTTGCCCGATACTCCGCTGACCTATTACACTGGTTTTGGCTGGTCGAAATTCGGATTTGCCTCTGCCAGCGAATTTCAGAATTATTTGAGCCATTTCGTAACATCGCTTAAAAATCCATTTATTGTAACATATTAATATCATACATTTAATTCATAAACAGTTAATCAAAATAAGTAAAAATTATGACAAATTGGTTTTCATTAGAAGGAAAAACAGCCCTTGTAACAGGCGCTTCCTACGGCATTGGCTTTGCCATTGCATCAGCATATGCCAAAGTCGGCGCTACCATTGTATTTAACGATTTGAAACAGGAATTTGTCGATAAAGGCATTGCTGCTTATCGCGAAGCCGGAATCAAAGCGCATGGCTATGTGTGTGACGTGACGAACGAAGAACAGGTTGATGCGATGGTAAAACAGATTGAATCGGAAGTGGGCGTAATTGATATTCTGGTAAACAATGCAGGAATCATCAAACGCATACCGATGATTGAAATGTCGGCTGCCGAATTCCGACAGGTAATTGATGTAGACCTGAATGCCCCGTTTATTGTAGCAAAAGCAGTCATACCCAGTATGATAAAAAAGGGAGGCGGCAAAATCATCAATATTTGTTCGATGATGAGCGAACTTGGACGGGAAACCGTTGCGGCATACGCCTCAGCTAAAGGCGGACTGAAAATGCTGACGCGCAACATCGCATCCGAATACGGCGAATACAACATCCAATGCAATGGCATAGGTCCTGGGTACATCGCAACACCGCAAACAGCTCCACTGCGGGAACGTCAGGCCGACGGTTCACGTCACCCGTTCGATTCGTTTATTATTGCCAAAACGCCAGCAGCCCGCTGGGGAAATCCCGAAGACCTGCAAGGGCCTGCGGTGTTCCTGGCTTCGGCGGCTTCTGATTTCGTGAACGGACATATCCTGTATGTCGACGGCGGAATTCTTGCCTATATCGGAAAACAACCGTAAGTAAAATCTGTGACCGCTATCCGCGTTCAACATACTTTTTGAACGCGGATAACGCTGGCACACCGGATTTTCGCAGATAAATCTACTCGGAGAAGTCGAATGATAATTGACCGTCAAAAATTTTCGATTTCGTTTTTTTGCTCATCAATGATTTTCGAATATTTTCAGGCGAAGTCTCGTGAACAGTGATAGCCGCCAGTTCATTGCATGTGATAAAAAACTGCGCCTTTTTCATCACGACTCCCATTTTCTTCAGTGCAGAAGCTGTGATGCGTCCAAAACGGCGGGAAGCGACAATGAGTTTAGCCGATTTCACCCCAAGTCCAGGCACGCGAAGCAACAGCGCATAGTCGGCCTTGTTAACGTCTACCGGAAATGCTTCGGGATGTCGCAGCGCCCACGAAAGTTTCGGATCAATTTCCATGTCAAGGAATGGATATGTGTCGTTTACGATTTCATCTACTTTAAATTCATAAAAACGCAACAGCCAGTCAGCCTGGTAAAGGCGGTTTTCTCTCACGAGAGGCGGTTGTTTCAGAGCAGGAAGGCGACTGTCGTAGTCGTTCACCGGAATAAATCCCGAATAATACACCCGCTTCATGCTCGGTTGCGAATACAAGGCCGCCGAAGTATTCAGAATCACCTTGTCGCTGTCGTCGCTTGCCCCGACGATTATTTGCGTACTCTGTCCAGCTGGGACGAAGCGTGGAGCAGAACGGAATTTTTTCCGATCCTCACTACTTTGCAACATGCCCTGCTGAATGAAGCTCATGGGTTGATACACGCTTTGGTGGTCTTTTTCGGGCGCCAGCATTCTGAGATGCTGTTCGGTCGGAATTTCAATATTGACGCTTAGCCGGTCGGCATACAGACCGGCTTCTCTGATTAATTCTCTGCTGGTTCCAGGAATGCTTTTCATGTGAATATAGCCGTTGAAGCGATAAATGGTGCGCAGGTCTTTGACGGCCTTTACCAGTCGTTCCATCGTATAGTCGGGATTACGCACAACGCCGGAACTGAGAAACAATCCTTCAATGTAGTTTCGTCGATAAAATTCAACTGTCAATTCAACCAGCTCATGCACAGCAAGCGTAGCACGGGGCAAGTCATTACTTCGCCGGTTGATGCAGTAGGCACAATCGTAGATGCAGTGATTGGTCAGCATGATTTTGAGCAGCGAAATGCAGCGTCCATCTTCCGTAAAGCTGTGGCAGATACCCATGCCAACTGTGCTGCCCAGCATTCCTGGCTGGTTTTCCCGCGACACGCCACTTGATGCACACGATACATCGTACTTTGCCGATTCTGCCAGTATTTTTAACTTTTTCAAAACGATTTCATTCATATTCTCTGCAGTGCAAAGTTAGCATTAACCCCGTTGTTTACCAACCTGCTGCTTGGGTTCATAAAATAAACTGACAACATGAAAACACCGGATGTAAACATGTACAAAGATAGTGTATTTTGTG
>JAITHZ010000248.1 GCA_031279795.1 Bacteroidales bacterium | reverse complement strand
TAATAATAAGTAATTTATTTCTTATTTTTCTTGCTTGCATTTTGATATGTTTTTTTATGGGTACTATGTTACATTAATCATTTGTAAAATAGTACATTAAAACCATATTAACATACTTTTGACAATTATAATTATTCTCTTGACTTAATTATATATAATTGATAATCAATGAATAAATATTTTTTTTATTTTAAATGTAAAAAATAGCAATATGCATTATCTATTTTTATCATCTGAATATCAATTAATTATGTTAACACTTTACACTTCCCTGCCACCGTATCTATAATTATGGCTATGTTTGGAAATTTCAAAAATTCAATCTACTTTTGTGCACTTTATTTCCGTGTTAAACCAAGACACGTTACGAATAAAAATTTCAATTACTTAATTTAAAATTTTTAGAAAAGATGAAAACAAAAGTCTTATTGTGTGGGATTGTATTATCCGCTGCTGTAGTATTCAGTTCATGCGGAAAAAGCGATGAACAAATACAGAAGGAAGTTGTTACGGCATTGAGCGCTGTATCTTCGGCTGTATCATCAGAAGTTAAGAAGGGTGAAGTTACTCTTTCGGGAGTTGTGGAGTCTGACGCTGTGAAAGCCGAAGTTGAAAAATCTGTTAGCGCATTGAAAGACGTGAAATCTGTTGTAAACAACATCGAAGTCAAATTGCCCGCGCCGGTAATTGCTCCCGACGATGCGCTGAAAGCCCTTATTCATGCTGCAATTTCCAGTGCTGGAGATGAATTTAAGGAAGTAATTATTGATGTAAAAGACAGTACCGTTACCTTAACAGGCAATATCAAAAAAGCTCATTTGCAAAAAATTCTGCAGGTGGCTAACGATACAAAACCTAAAAAGGTCATTAATTCTTTAAATATTGCAAAATGAGTTTACAGGATAAATACAGCCAGTTGATTTCGTATGCCAGGTCGAATGTAAAAGACTTGGATGTCAGCGAGAAAAATAATGTGTTGCATCTAAGCGGTAAAGCGTCGGCAACGGCTAAAGATGAAATCTGGAAACTTTATGATAAAATTGACCCTGATATGCGTTCAGGTGATTTGGTGTTGGCGATTGATGTAGTGGCAGGTTCCGAAGAAATTTATGAAGTTCAGGCCGGAGACAGTTTGAGCAAAATTGCAAAAAAATATTCCGGAATGACCTGGCAGAAAATCTATGAAGCAAATAAAGATATCATAAGCGACCCAAATGTGATTTATCCGAAACAGAAATTGACGATTCCGTTGTAGAGAATTTTTTCAACAAATGTAAAAAACTGGTAGAGATGCGATTCGTCGCGTCTCTGCTTTTATTTGTAATAAACAGAATGCCTAATCCTGTAACAGTTCTTTTCCCCGCCGAATGGCAGCCACAAAGCGCCGTGCAACTGACTTGGCCACATGAGGAAACCGACTGGCGTGCCATGCTGGAAGAAACGACGGCTTGTTTTGTCGCAATTGCAATGGCAATTGCCAAGCGAGAAAAATTGCTGATCGTTTGCAAAAACGCAACACAAGTAATTCAACAACTGGGAAATATTGATATCGGACAGATTATTTTCCGCGAAATGCCAACCAACGATACTTGGGCGCGTGACCATGGTGCAATTTCTGTGTTTATTGATGGAAAACCATCTGTTTGCGATTTTACATTTAATGGCTGGGGATTGAAATTCGCAGCAAACTTTGACAATCAAATTGTACGGAATCTTTTTCAGTCTGGCGTTTTTTCTCAACATGCTGCATATCTTAACAGTCAACATGTTGTGCTGGAAGGAGGCAGTATCGAATCGGACGGGCAGGGATGCATCATGACAACTTCGCGTTGTCTGCTTTCTGCAAACCGAAATGATTTTTTATCGAAAGATGAAATTGAACTTCTTCTGAAACAAATGTTTGGCGCTAACCGCATTTTGTGGTTGAATCATGGATATTTGGCCGGTGACGACACTGACTGTCACATTGACATGCTGGCACGTTTCTGCGATGCCCAGACCATTGCTTACGTGCATTGCGATGATGCTGAAGATGAGCATTTTTCTGAACTGCAGGAAATGGAACGCGAATTGCAGGCTTTCCGTACGACTGTCGGTGAACCTTATCGTCTGCTTCCGCTTCCGATGGCCGATTGCGTCGTTTACAACGCCGAACGCCTGCCTGCTTCGTATGCCAATTTCCTGATCATTAACGATGCCGTACTTGTTCCAACTTATCGTTCGCCTCGAAAAGACGCTTTTGCCTTGCAACAGTTGCAACGGGCATTCCCCGACAGGGAAATTATCGGCATTGACTGCTTGCCGCTTATACGCCAACATGGTTCGCTGCACTGTGTCTCCATGCAATATCCTGAAAATTTTATTGTTGAGAACAGTGAAGATCAAACTTGAATAGATTGTATAATCAATAACGATAAAACGAACGGAATTAACACCACAATAAAAAGATGTCGAACTGATTTGGTTACAACATTTTCAGCGCCATTTTGATTACTTCTTCCACCGTTGCCTGAGGCGTATCTTTCAATATTCTGGCGACAATTTTTTGCGATGCTGCCTGCATAAAGCCCAACATTACCAGAGCTGCTTGCGCTTCTTCTCCTACTTGGCTGTCAGCCAGTTGAATCGTGTCGGACGATGTGCCTGCGGACAGTTTGATTTTGTCTTTCAAATCGACAATAATGCGCTGGGCAGTTTTCAATCCAATACCTTTGACGCTTTTGAGTACGTGCATGTTTTCGGTGACTATCGCGCTTTCAACCTCCTTGACAGTCAGCGACGAAAGTATCACGCGCGCTGTATTCGCCCCAACACCCGATACGCTGATTAATTGCTGGAATATGTAGCGTTCGTGTTTGTCGGAAAATCCGTACAGCAAGTGCGCATCCTCCCTGATTGCCTCATAGACATACAGTTTACATTCCGGTAAAGCTGATATGGCAGTATAGCTGTTGATGGAAATTTGCAATAAATATCCAATATTTCCAACTTCCAGTATGGCGGTTGCTGGCGTCAGTTCTACTATTTTTCCTTTAATATATTCTATCATTATTTCCTCTTGCCTTGTATTTAAATAAATAAATTATTGCCGTAAATCTGCACAGATTTTAATAATTCGTAATTCGTAATTCGTAATTCGTAATTACTTTGATGGCGTATATCTCACAGCATCTTTTTCATCGCCAAAATAAACGAGGACATGACTAAATCCCAATGATTGAAAAAAAGGTTTAAAGAAACTGATGGCATTGCTTTTTGTCTGCGAGATGATTCCGGCATT
>JAITHZ010000226.1 GCA_031279795.1 Bacteroidales bacterium | reverse complement strand
CCTTTCCAGTGGTTTTGCAACTCCCGTAAAGCAACGGATATTACCGGGCTTTTCCGGTTGGAAATTACGCGGGCATGGGCGCCGACGCTTTCTGCTTCCTGCTTTCTGCTTTCTGCTTTGGGCAACCAGAGCCGGCTGCCGTCTTCGGCACAGACAACCGAAGCGCCGACAAATAGAGTGCAAATGTAAAATAGTACTGTTCGTAGTTTCATATTGTTTTAAAATAAAATTTATAAAATTAAAAATTTTTCTTTTTGATGCGTCAAAGATACGATATTACAACCTTATAATAAAATACTTTTGATAAAAAATAAAAAAACAAGTCTTTCGAAATAGTAGTAGTGACCAACCGTCCTCCTGTTGCGGAGTTGCGCGGCAGTTCAAGAATGGCAGGAGACGGAACGCTTGCAAAACCATATGCAAATGCATCGCCAGCGGCAATCGTCGTTTCCGTATTCGTAACAGCTTCCCAACCGGCATAGTTGTCGGTTGCTTTAAACTTAAGGAATTTAACGGCAGGACTTTGGCTTTCAAAAGTAAATTCACCAACCTTTGCAGCTGTATACGTCAGCGGCGTTCGATATACATTTTTTGTGCGATAGACAGGTAAGGCACAAACTTCGTAATAATCGTATCATCCTTTATCGGGCTGTTTTCCTTGAAAATTTCCTCGTTGATTAAAATTATTTCCATTTTTATTTGGTAGTTTGAAATATTCGTTTTACCTTTGTACCTTGAAAGCGTTGGGAGGGCTAATCGGGTATATGACCTCAAACTTGCCACTCAACGCTTTTACTTTATATTTTTCGTTACGGAGTATAGAAAATAGATAGGCCTTTTCTTTCCGTTGCTGTCCACCTGGACAATATAAGCCATGTTTGGGGAGTATAATTCAAGCCGTACTGCACAAAAGCGTTGGTGTAGGTCAGTAAATCCTGACGACCAAGTTCTGCACCAGGTTCAAAGGTGATATTGCAGGCTTTATTAGTGCCTGAAGCAAGAATGGGAAATCTGCTGCCGGATGGATTAGCAGGAATCACGACATCAGTAGATTCTGTCGGTTTTGTCCGAGGAGTCCAGTTGTAGACATAGTTCCAGCTGGAGTCTGTAAGGCCTGTCCATGTAAGGGGACCAGTAACCGTAATATTCAACGGAAGTGAAGTGGCGGTTTCCTCTTGAATCAGATAAGCGCCGAACGGCGTGATTGTGACGTTATCTCCTAAAGCTACTTTTTTAAACGCCGCTACACCATCAACTGTCGATAGGCATACAAAAATGCGGCAAATTGAACTGCATTCATTTGGAATTTTCAATGATTTCACTAATTTTGCACAGATTTTTTGGGATGAAACAACATACATTTATTCAATACGATTTATGGCAAAGTTAGAAAAATTAAAAAACAGGCTAATGGCCTGTGGCAAGTTATGCATTGCGTATTCTGGCGGGGTTGATTCTGCATTTCTTCTGCATGTTGCTTACGATGTGCTGGGAAACAATGCGATGGCTGTATTGGTAGATTCGCCGGTACTTGCACGCCGCGACAAGGATGCAGCCGTCGATATTCTTGAAAAGTTAGGCGTCAGGTACGAAATCGTGGGAGAAAATCCCTTCGAATCAGCTGAATTTGCCGAAAACAACCGGATGCGATGCTATTTTTGCAAACGAAATAATTACACTCTGATAAAGGACGTTGCGCATCGAAACGGCATTGACTGTGTTGCCGACGGACAAAATGCCGATGATGCACTGTCGCCTTATCGTCCGGGAATAAAAGCTGGCAACGAGATGGGCGTCATCAGTCCGCTGGCAGAATGTGGCCTCACGAAAGCAGATATTCGTCTGTACAGCAAGCAGTTGGGTGTAGTAACGTGGGATAAGCCAGCCAACGCATGTCTGTCGTCGCGGATTCCGTATGGGAGCGAAATCACCCGCGAGCGTCTGGCAACAGTGGAAGCGGCCGAAGAGACGCTTCGCACGCGAGGCATGGAAGGATGCCGCGTTCGCTGGCACGACACAATTGCCCGAATTGAAGCTCCGCAAGCATATTTCAACGTCATCTTGAATACGCCAGAAATAGTAAATGAAATTAAATCTCTTGGTTTCAAATATATAACGCTCGATTTGGAAGGTTTTCGGAGCGGTAGCATGAATTGAGAATATGGACGTACGAAAATTACTGGAAGAAGTTAAAGCAGGCAACATTACGCTTGACGAAGCCGAACGGCGCTTGAAAACAAAGCCATTCGACGATTTGGGCTATGCCGTAATTGACCATCACCGGAAGATACGCAATGGTTGCCCCGAAGTGATTTACTGTGCCGGAAAAAGCATACAGCAAATCGAAGGCATCATGCGCAATCTGCTCGAAACGGGCGACAGCAACGTGCTGGCAACCAGAGCATCAGAAGCGGTTGCAGAGGCTGTTAGGAATCTTTATCCCGATGCGGAATGGAATCCAGCGGCACGTACCATCGTTGTCAGACGTAAGGCGGTAGAAAAAAACGGGACAGGGAAAATTTTGATTATCACGGCCGGAACCTCCGATTTACCGGTAGCAGAAGAAGCGTTTGTTACGGCTGAATTTCTTGGAAACGACGTCGAACTTCTGTGCGATGTAGGCGTGGCAGGGATTCATCGCTTGCTTGCAAAACTGGACTCTGTAGCCTCCGCCAACGTCATCATCGTCATAGCCGGTATGGAAGGCGCATTGGCCAGCGTTGTTGGTGGTCTGGTGGACAAGCCTGTTATTGCAGTGCCAACCAGTGTTGGATATGGCGCAAGTTTCGGTGGCGTTGCGGCGTTGCTGGCCATGCTCAATTCATGCGCCAACGGGGTTGCCACAGTCAATATTGACAACGGATTTGGCGCTGCATACATCGCCAGCTCCATCAACGGAATCAATCGCTGAATGGCGGCAGTCAGTTGGGAGAAATGAATTGCGTCCCGACGGTGCGTTTGTAGTTGGATTCGGCTGTGCGGAGGGTGACTTTGGCTTCGATGTATTTGCTCCATGCCTCTTTCCAGAGCGCTTGAGCTTCGAGCAACGACGAAAGGTTTTCAAGTCCCAGTTCATGACGGTCGCTTATGACGCGCAGATTTTCCTCCGTTTGCCGGTATTCGTTTCGGGCGATGACTGTAGACAGGATGGCTTCGTCGAACGCATTGTATGCTTGAACAATTTCCATCTGCAATTTGTCGGTCATTTCATCCATCTGATATGCTGCAGTATACAAATCAGCTTTTGCCGAACGCACACGGTTAATTCCCTCTCCGCCATGTACAATGGGAATTTTCAACGACAAGGCTATGGAAAAGCCTCCGTCATTAAACAGCTTGTAATCATTGAATTTCGCCCCATCCAGGTATGTGTAACCACCCGAAACGCCCAATTGCGGCAAAAATTCGCTTCGCGCAAGATTCACCTGTTGCTTTTTCACATCCAGCTGTTTTTGCAGCATGACATATTCCGTTCGTATGGTGGCGTCGGGTATTGCTTCCGGCAGAACGGGAAGTTCGTCCGAAAGCGTGTCGGCTGGAACAATTTCTTCCGACAGCCGCACGCCAAGCAACATGCACAGGTTCATGCGAGCCAGCCGTCGTCCATTTTCCGTCTGTCGAATCATCAATTCAGCCTCACCTTGTTTTACTTGCACTTTCATCAAGTCATTTTTTGAAACCATGCCTGCTTCCAGGGCATTTTCCGCATCCTTCCGTACTTGCAGCACAGCATCGCGATAGGCCTGCGCCGTTTCTTGCAATGCGTTGACCTTCACATACAGCCAGTAGGCTTCATCCGTTTTGAGAATGATTTCGGAGTTGGAACGCTCTATATTTAGCTGCGCTATTTGCCGTCCTGTTTGCGCCATTTTGTATGCACTGTATATTTTTCCTCCCATATAAATTGGTTGTTCCACTTGTATGCCTGCCATGAAAATATTTTCAGGACGAATACTCAACGAAATATCGAAATTCGCCAGCTGAGTGAGTTGTCCAAGCATCAGGAGTTGTTCCGGCGTAAGGTTTCCGAGTTCAATCAGCTGGGACAGATTAACGCCCTCCAGCAGGTTTATGTGCCTGTTGTAGCTGAAGTTGCCTGTTGAATGGAAATAGGTACCCTGCGCTGAAACGCGAGGGAAAAAATTTGCACGGTAAGCCTTTACTTCGGCATTCATTTTTTCCACCTGCATTTTCGCTTCTTTTGCCTGACGGTTATTGGTCAGTGCAAGTATTCGGCAACTGTCCAGCGTGAGACTTGTTTGCGCATATAATGAAAGACTTCCGACAAGAAAAAAAACAGCGACAAGCGTGTTGCGTATTGCAGTACAGTTCATAATGTTAATTTTAATTATTAATTTTTGACTTTTATTCGATAAAACAATGCATACAGTACTGGAATAATCAGCAAGGTAATAATTGTACCAACAGTCAGGCCACTCATAATCACGACAGCCAGCGAACCAAATAGTACGTCCGACAGCAGAGGAATTATCCCGACGATAGAGGTAGTTGCGGCCATCACAACCGGACGGAAGCGCGACAGCGACGCCGTCAGCAGCGCTTTTACCGGTTCGACGCCGGCGGCTTCCTGCCGCATCACTTCTTCCAGCAGCACGATACCGTTGCGTACCATCATTCCCATCAATCCCAACGACGCGACAATAGCAACGAAGCCAAATTCTTTTCCGCTAATCAGCAGTCCACCGATAATCCCAATGGCAGCCAAAGGGATGCACAAAAAGACAATGAGTGGCTTTTTCCAGTCCTTAAACAACAAGATCAGAATTGCAAACATCAATACGATGGAAAGAGGTACGCCAGCAAAGAGATAACGAGTCGATTCGCCTTTTGCCTGCGCTTCGCCCAGCCAGCTCTGCCGGTATCCTTCAGGGAGCGGTATTTGTTCAATTTTCTCCTTTATACGGTTACGCGACTGTTCGGGCGTGTACCCGAACATGTTGTTGCATTGAGCGCGGATAGCGCGTTGCCCGTTGTAACGTCTCACTACGGGTTCTTCCCATTGCAGTTCGACGCCGTCGCTAATCTGTCCGAGCAGCGATGGCCGCATCATATCGGAAATAATAGCCGACATGCTTTTGTTACCCATAAAAACATTCACAATGCTTTCTTTGTTTAACATGTTTAGCGAAGGAAGTGCAGCAGAAACAGGAATATGGTTGATATCTTCAATCTGTTCGCCCTGCAAATCAACACTTCTCAAATAAAGCGGCTCGGATGTTGAGCCGTTATACCATCTGCCGATGGGTATTCCGTCGGTAGCCGATAGAAGCGACAGCGCCACGTCGGAACGCGAAACGCCAGCTTCCCGCGCCTTACTCTGATCGTAACGAATGGACAGGACAGGTGTTTTAGCTTCCCAGTTGCTGGTAACCAGCATGATAGAAGGTTCGTCATGCATTATCTGCTGCGCCTTTGCTGTCAGGTCTTTCAATATCGCAGGATCAGGACCGCTGAACATCACCTCTATCGGATAAGGTTTATACATCAGGTTGTATTTCTTTATGCGAACGTATGCCTGCGGATAGTTTTCCGACAGTTCTTTCTGCAAACTGGGTAATGCGTTTTGCATTGCCTTGTGGGAAGTAAAGTCGACAATAAGTTCGCCATAAGCCAGCGACGGTTCAGAAATCGACCGAACCAGATTGTAACGGAAAGGTGTAGCGCCATAGCTGGATGTTACATGTACAATGTCTTCACGAGCAAGGAGTTGTTGTTCCATTTCCTGTAAATCGGCTTTTACCTGATTGCTATGCGTTCCTTCCGGCATTCGGTACTCAATATAAGCTTGTTCGTATGTAAAATCGGGGAAAAATCCCTGCCGCACAAACAAGAATCCGACGCCGCTAAGCACAAGCAGCAGCGCAGCAATCGACAGAGTCAGCAACTGACGGCGCAGTACAAACATAAGTACTATGCGCAATCCGGTATAAAATTTGCCGGTAAAGACTTCCTTTTTTTCTCTTTTTTTATTGAATTTCAGAAAAATATCAGCCTGAATAGGTGCAAATGTTACCGATAATATCCAACTGATAAACAGCGACACAGCCAGAACGATAAACATGTCGCGCACGTAAATTCCAGCCATATCCGGCGACAGGAATATCGGGAAAAAGGCAAGGATTGCAATGAGCGTAGCTCCAAGCAGGGGAAAAGCCGTTTTTCGTGCCGTATTTGTCAGATTTTGAGGGTATGGCAGGCCGCGCTGCGTATCAACCAAAATTCCGTCGATTACCACTACGGCGTCGTCAACCAGCATTCCCAATGCCAAAACCAGTGCGCCAAGCGATACGCGCTGCAATGTTCCGTCGGCCATGTTCAATATGATAAAAGAACCTAATACAATAACCAGCAGATTTGTACCTAAAATAATTCCGCTTCGGAATCCCAGTGCTACCATCAGCACAAAAATTACAATTAGAATGGCTTCAATCAAATTTTCCAGAAAAACGCCAATGGATTCCCTGACGCGATCGGATTGAAAAAAAATCTTGTGATATTCAACACCTAACGGAATATTTCCCTTCACTTTCAGTTCTTTCAGACGAGCCTCAACCTTTTCTCCCAGCTGCGTAATGTCATGTCCGGGCGACATGGATACGGCCAGCCCGATTGCCGCCTGTCCGTCGTATCTCATGCTGTAGCGCACCGGCTCGCTTATGCCACTGTGAACCGTGGCAATATCTTTCAACCGGAGCTGATCGTTTTCATGTCCACTGATCAACAAATTTTCAATGTCTTCTACACTGTTGTACATATCGGAAACCTGCAGGCGCACACGGCTGCTTCCACTGTTGAAGTAGCCTGGATAAGCCATTTGATTTTGCCCGCGAATGGTTTGCACCAGTTCGTAGAAATGAACGCCCAAATGCGCCAGTCTGTCCTGTCTGATGTCGATGTAAATGCAGGGAAACGCTTCGCCGTAAGAAGCTACTTTTCCCACTCCCTCAATGGAATAGAGTTCCTGTTTTATTTTGTCAATATATTCGTTAAATTCTCTTTCAGAAAATCCGTCAGATGTAAATGCATAAAACAAACCGTAGACGTCGCCGAAATCATCCAGCACAACGGGCTTTTTTGCTTCGGGCGGAAGCGAAACGGAAGCATCGTTTATTTTGCGGCGAAGCATGTCCCAGTACTGTTGGATTTCATTTTGCGGCAATGTGATGTCAAGCGCAACCTGGATGATGGAATAATCGTTGCTTGATTTCGACTCTACGCTTCCAATGCCCGACATAGACCGGATTGCTTTTTCCAGCGGGTCTGTGATTTGCAGTTCCACTTCATGCGCCGATGCTCCGGGGTAGAGCGTTACGACTTGGGCTAATCTGACAATCAGTTCGGGATCTTCCATTTTCCCCATTCGCGAAAAGGAAAATATTCCCCCAATCACCAATGTCAGTACAATAAAATAGACCAGCAAGCGGTTTTTCAACGATAGTTCGGCTATGTTCATCACAGCAGTCCTCCCACGTTTGTTACGCTTACTGGCGGTAATGGTTTGACTTTCATGCCTTCTTTAATGCTGTGAACGCCGGCGACAAGTATCAGCTCTCCATCTTTCAGCCCTTCTGTTACGACAAGGTCGCCGCTGTATTGCATCTCTTTTACTTTTATTTTTCTTGATTCCAGTGGTTTATCGGCCGAAGTATATATCCACACATGCGGTTTTCCGTCGCGTTCAAACATGGCGCTTACCGGTATTTTGCAGACGGCTTCTTCTGTTGTTTTATAAATGACTCTCACTTCGGCGCTCATTCCAGCAGCCAGCGTTACGCCGTCGGTTTGTTTTATTCGGAATGTTGCGCTGTACAGCTGATTTGCATTTCCCTGCGGGGAAAATTCTATCAGTTCCAATGGCAGGGTTGCTGCTTTTTCCGCTGAAACAATAGCTTCAAAACGTGCGAAATCGTTTCGGCGCGTATAGTCATTGACCGGAAGGTTGATTTCAAGTTGCCAGTCGCCTTTGCCAATCATCGCAATGACGGGCATTCCAGCTCCAACCGTTTCGCCTTCCTGATGAATTCTTTCTTTGATGTATCCGTCAAACGGCGCAAGCAAGCGTGTATCGGCCACCTGATTTTTCTGATAATCGTATTTGGCGCTTATTTGCTTTAGGCCCGAAACCGCTCTGTCGTATTCATCTTTGGTGGCGCTGCCACGATTATACAGCTCGACGACACGTTCGGTTGTTGCTTTTATCTGGCCATACTCGGCTTCGGTTGCCGACAACTGTATCACATAATCCCGTGAATCAAGAATGGCGATAGCAGTTCCTTTGCGGACAAAAACTCCTTCATTATGAGGAATTTTTAAAATTGAACCGGCTATCCGGAACGATAGACTGGCTTCGGCGTTTGCTTTTATTTTTCCTGGATAAACCGATTCCTGAACCCTGCCCGACAGCCGTACCGTATCTATTTTGGCTGTCCGGATTATCGTGTCAGAATTTTTGCCATTCTTTCCGCACGAACAAAACAGCGCGGCAAACAGGATACAGCATATTATCTGGTTGTTATTCATTGTCTTTTAGTATTATTCATTCATGTTTATTGCATTAACTCGGTGTATGTTTTAGCATTAATTGGGTTTTATCCAATATTGATTTCTGCCAAAAATACCACGTTTATCAAGTGAACCCCTCAATTTGAGTTTTCCGGCTTTAGCATCATAACTGATTGTAACATAATACTCTTTCCCTGTTTCGGGATCTAAAATGCTACCCCCTTTCAATTCATTCCCATCGGCTTTCATTTGTCGGATAATCATCATTCCCAATACGGGCTGTCCTTTGTTTTTTCCTTCGCACAGGATGCATACGGCGTCGGCATATTTATACATTTTTTCTATTTTGCCGTAGTACATTCCGTCATTTGCCCTGAATATGTTAACCAATGCGCGAATCTCCCCGCTTTTGTCATCTACGGTTTGCCATTCGCCTGTTATTGAAGAAATTTGTGCTTTTGTCGAAATTGAAAATAGCACAATCAAGATTGCCGTTAGTTTTCCTGTCAGTTTCATAGTTCGTCAATTTTTACGCCACAAAAATACAATGAATTAAGATAACTATCAAAAATAATGGACGTAAAATAATCAAGAATCAGGAAGGGATTGTCAAGACATAAACATATCAAAATAATAAGAATTGAAAATTAAGAATTAGGAGTT
>JAITHZ010000198.1 GCA_031279795.1 Bacteroidales bacterium | reverse complement strand
TTTTTATTAAGTACGAAACATGAGTTATCGTTTGTTTATGGAAATATTTTATTCATTCAACAGAAAGAAACTATTCATAACAGCTTGTTGTATAATGACCTGTTCGCTGTTTTTAAGTTTCATTAATCAGCCCGATTCCAAACCTCAACTGATTTTTATCGGAGATTCTACAGTAAAAAACGGTTCGGGTGATGGCCGTAACGGGCAGTGGGGCTGGGGCGACCAGATTGCCTGCTATTTCGATACGGCGAGAATATCTGTCGTCAATCTGGCTCGAGGTGGACGAAGCAGCCGTACTTTCGTCTCCGAAGGTCTTTGGAGTAATGTGCTGGAAACGTTGCATCAGGGTGATTATCTCCTGATTCAGTTCGGACACAATGACGCAAGCCCCATAAATGATACGTTGCGCGCCCGCGGAACCATCAAGGGCATTGGCGAAGAAACCGAAGAAATTGATAACTTGCTGACACATAAACATGAAACTGTACATTCATTTGGCTGGTACCTGCGCAACTATGCACGCGAAGCAAAATCCAGAGGAGCAACGCCGATTTTGCTCTCGCCAGTTCCTCGAAACAGTTTCAGAAATGGGAAAATTGTCCGCAATGCAGAAACTTACGGCGGCTGGGCTAAACAAATTGCCGAAGCCGAAAATATTCCGTTTATCGACTTGAACTCGCTTTCTGCCAACGAACTGGATAAAATTGCAGACCAGTGGGGGCAATCTGTCATTGATTCTTCCTATTTTTATGGCGACCACACACATACTTCGCTGACTGGCGCTAAACTGAATGCCTGTTGTGTCGTAGAAGGTATCAAGCAGTTGAAAAACTGCTTGTTGAATGATTTTCTGTTAGACAAAACATCCGACAATGTCCGGTGAAAATTTCTGCAAGCCCACAATGTTATGCTAATCCCACCACCGCCTTGTGTCATTAAATTCCTCCATGCAGCATAGGTCCCAGCTCAACTATTTTTCGATTCTAATTCGAGCATCCACGGCAATAATTCCTCGTTCGGTAGCGAGTAATGGATTAATATCCAGCTCTTTGATTTCAGTTGCAAAACGAAGCAAAGCCGACAGATGGACAATAATCTTAGCAAACTGATGTTCGTCGATTCCCTGCTGTCCGCGCGCTCCTTCAAAAACTTTGTATCCACGCAGTGAACGAATCATCGACAATGCCTCTTCTGTGGCAAGTGGCGCCAACCCAGAAGCCACATCCTTGAAGATTTCCACAAAAATTCCTCCCAAGCCGCAAAGAACAATATGTCCAAATTTTTCTTCGTATTTTGCGCCGGCAAACAGTTCCATTCCATTCAGCATCGGCTGTACCATCACAGCCTTAGCTTCGGGAATCTCCATCAATCGAGAAAACTCAAAATGCAAATGCTCCTGCGAACGGATATTCAATACAACACCACCCACGTCCGATTTGTGTACCGGCCCGACTACTTTGGCCACCACCGGATAATTTATCTGCTCGGCAAAAGCGCAAATTTCTTCCCACCCAGCAGAAACCAACTCTTCTACCATCGGAATGTTTGCAGCTTTAAACAAAGCCTGAACTTCTTTCGGCTCAATGTAGCCAGATTGAGGAATGCGTTCTATTATTCTGCGTATCAACGGTATATCTACGCCCCTTAATTCCAGGCTGTTTGCCAGCGGATGTGGTGTTTTCAGCACTTTTATCAAGGCATCGGCCAGTCCCACTTCGTCGCTGAAATTCACATGTCCTTTTTTAATAAAGAAATCGGTTTCGTCCCACGCCGTGCTTACCGACGGAAGTATGGGAAAAATCGGTTTGCTGCATGTTCGCATTTTCTGGTCGAGTACATCGTAGGCCTCATAGACGCGAGTCAATCCTGGACTGCCGAATATTACGGCTATTCCGTCGATATGTTCAAATTTAGACTCACAATAATCAATAGAAATGGCCAGATGTTCCGGCCCGCCGGTTCCAATGATATCAATCGGATTGCTCACAGACGAACCGGGGAGCAACTGTTTTTTCAACTCATCGGCAATCGCTGTATCCGACAGTTTGGGTATTTCCATGCCTCCTTTAGCCAGAGCATCCGTCAGAATAACAGCAGGTCCTCCGGCATGGGTCACAATGCCTATGTTTTTGCCTTTCAATTCTTTCAACGTGAAAACAGCGCCAACCGTAGCCAGTTCTTCTCTGCTGAAACAGCGAACAATGCCTGCTTTCCGAAACAAGGCCTCGACAGCCAAATCGGAGTTTGCCATAGCGCCGGTGTGCGAAGATGCAGCGCGACTTCCGGATTCGGAAGATCCTGACTTAATGGCTGCTATCCGACAACCTTTTCGAATCAGTGAGCTTGTGTGTTCCAGCAGTTTATCCGGATCCTTGATACTTTCGATGTACAGGAGTTTGATTTTTGAATCAGTTTCTGGGTCGAACTTTTCATCCATATATTCCAGCACATCCTCAACCGTAATTTGTGCGCCGTTTCCTATCGACCAGACAGAATTGAAGCGCAATCCCATGCGGATGGAAGATTCTATGATAAACAGGCATGTACCGCCAGAGCTGGAAATCATGTCCACGCCCGTTGGATCCATTTCCGGAATCGGCAGTGTGAACAGGCTATGATGATACCGGTTCAACATTCCGATGCAATTCGGGCCAATCAAATTAGCGCCTGCACTGCTAATCACATCTACAATTTGTTTTTCCAGTTTGCCGCCTTCGGCTGTTTCTTCTCCAAATCCGGCAGTGTACATGATAAGAGCCTTAACGCCTTTTTCCTTAACCAAAACTGTTATGGCTTCCAGGCAGGATTGCGCCGGAATTGCGATAATCGCCAAATCTGTCGGCGGGATGTCGTAAACACTGGGATAGCTGCGAACTCCCTGTACTTCTGTTTCTTTTGGATTTACCACATAAAGGTTGCCCTTGTAGCCGCCATTCAGAATATTACGCAGACAATTGCCGCCCGGTTTGGAAGTCTTGTTGGAGCCGCCTATGACGACAATACTGTTCGGATTGATTAGTTCCTGATTTATCATATTCAAATTTTCAGACTTTAAATAAAAAATTACAGCACAAATGTAGTAAAGAAAAATCAATATGTTAGTTAAATTTCTGTAAATAAATTAGATGAGGAAAATGTGTACATGAACGGCAAGTCTCCCACAAAGTTTTTTATTTTTTTGTGAACTTTGCGGGAGATTCATTTTCCACAACTCAAGCCTGATTGGGCTGGAATGTCATCAACCAGTTACACCATTCGTCCAGAGTGGCTGCTTGCAGGGCCGATACTTCAAACAGTCGTAATTGCGGGTTCACTTTCAGGCAATTCTCGTGCAGCTGTTGGATACTGACGTTGAGGTAGGGCGTTAAATCAGTTTTGTTGATGACGCACACATTCGCTTCGTGAAAGATATGCGGATATTTCAGTGGCTTATCCTCGCCTTCTGTGGGACTGATGACGACAACTTTCAGGGCTTCTCCCAAATCGAACATTGCCGGACAAATCAGATTGCCTACGTTTTCGATAAAAAGCAACGAGCGCTCGCTGGGATTCAAATGCAGTACGGCATGATGAACCGCAGAGGCTTCCAGATGGCATCCGTCGCCAGTATTTATCTGAAAAACAGGGATATCAAGCGCTGCTATTCGTTCCGAGTCGTTGGCGGTCTGCTGGTCGCCTTCGATGACGTAAATCTTTCGCTTGTCTTTCAGCTGGCGGATGGTTGCTTCCAGCAAGGTTGTTTTTCCTGAACCGGGGGAACTCATCAGGTTCAGGCAGAAGATGTTTTTTGATTCGAAATAGCCGCGATTCCGTTCCGCCAGCAGGTTGTTTCGTTGCAGTATATCCTGTTCAACTGCGATTGTACGGCTGTTGTCGTGTTCGTGATGTTCGTGATGGTTGCTGCATCCACAAGTTTCGCACATAATTTTACTTTTTTTTAATTATTGACAGTAATTGATTTGACTCTCATTTCCTTTCCCTTAACAATTTTTACAACATACGAACCACATGCTGGGCAGGAAAAAAACGTGCTTTTCATCGGAAAAACATTGTTACAATCCATACAACAGCCTTCGCCATGTATATGATGCCAAACGATCTGCGCATTTTCCAGCAGTGTGTTTTTTACCGAACTTTCCAGCGCAAAAGCCAGTGACGCGGCATCTACGCCTGCCAATGCGCCGATTTCCAGTTCCACTTCTTCAATGTGCGCGGCGTTGCTGTTGCGGGCTTGCTGCTCGGCCAATTCTACAATACTTATTGCGATAGATAATTCGTGCATTGTTGCTTATGTTCGATACGAAAGACAAAATTAGATGAAATTATTGGAAATTCCAACTGCGTGAAGCGAAAAGACCGTTTTCTTTAGAGAAAAGCAAATAAATCTTAAAGATTTGCATGAATCGAAAAGGAGAGCATGCATAATTAAGGAATTTCAAGAATAAAACGTTATTATTTGCTGTTTCATGCGAAAATAGAACTTGCCGAAATTGGTCTCTGCGAATCGCACTTTTTGCAGAAAAATCATTTTCTTCGCCATTGTCATTCAAACTTGTCCAAACAAAAGCTTGACTGGTGGTATCAACAAGTTGTTTTGCCAGATTTTGGATTAGACAACATCCTTCAAGTTGTCTTTTTTTGTATTTTTTTATTCTAAAAATACACATTGGTTTCACAAATAAGCAGTTCTGCGGTCTTCTTCATAAATCTTGTATAGATGAAATTATTTAAAAATCAATGAAATAATAAAACCCAACAGCTATAAACTGTCAGGTTTTGTTGCATTGAGGTTCCTAGCGGATTCGAACCGCTGTTAACGGTTTTGCAGACCGGCGCCTAACCACTCGGCTAAGGAACCATTTTTATTTGCGGTGGCAAAGGTACAAATTTTTTTCAAAAAAACAACCTTTTGACAAAAAAAATATCCGTATTTTTTCAATTTGCCTGAATTGCCTCTATTATGCCGTATTTTTTTCAATACACCTATTATATATATATGGTATAAAGAGTAATTCGGAAAAAAATAGTTGCAATTCTACTAAAAAAACTGAATTGTGTTTTTTGAAAAATGCAAAAAATATACTTTTTATTTTGCGATATTTATGAATTTCAGAACTGTTATAGAAATGAATTGTGAGGAAAATATATTTAATTACTAAAAAAACATATGCATAATTATAACCAACATTTCATAAATTATTTTTTAATATTTCGTCGAAAAGTATTATCTAAAAATCGTCTTTTCAATATTTTTAGTTATGTATTGAACATTTTTCCAAACATTGTCATTAACAATGCTTTCGATAATTTTTAGATTAAACTTATGAAATTAAATATCTTATTATAAGTTAGTTATATAATATTACAATGCGATTAAATAGCGCAACTGATGAGATTTAAAACGAAAATTAGCAAAAAAAATACACATAAAGGAGCAATAAATAGAAATAAAAGCACAAAAAACAAGCTCAAATATGCACAAAAAATTGCACACAAAAATATAAAAAAAATATACATAAAGACAATGATTGTTTTGAAAAAAAGCGCGATCTTTGACAACGAAATTGAATGACATATTTTTAGCTAATTAAGAAAAAGAAAATAGTACGTTACATTAATAAATTTAAAATACAATGAAGGAAGAATTAAACCAAATGATCGAAAAAAAGACCTCTCAAAGTATAGAAGACCGAGAGGACAAGTTGATGATTGAAGTGCGCGACATTTTCAGAGGCGAAGTTATAGACCGGACAGAGTCCGATTCTGTAATTGTATTTGTTATCGAAGGCACGATTTACGTTTCAGTAGGTAATAAGCACAACAGCTTTGTCAGCCGGAACAAAATGTTTTTGATTTCCCCCGGAATGCACTGGGCAATTGACTGTTTGGACGAAGGAGCGTTGCTGTTTTGTCACTTGAAGAACCTGACCCAGCTTTGCGAACGCTTGAAGCTGGAAAGTTTGCTCCATGAAAAAAAGAAAGTTCCGACAACAGGGAAACAAGTTGACCTGATGGTTCTGGATGTCAATCATTTTGTGGAACACAGTGTAAAGGGCCTCAACATGCTCGTTAGAAGCGGGGTGAAATATGAGTACCTGCTGGAAAACATCATCATGGAAATACTTCTGCTCATCAGAATGTATTATCCGAAAGAAGCGCTGG
>JAITHZ010000023.1 GCA_031279795.1 Bacteroidales bacterium | reverse complement strand
TAACGCCCCGGCTCAACCGTCCAGTTGCCCGACGAATACTGCGCAAACAATTGGGGCGAGAGGCTGAATGTTATCTTCTGTCTGTCGCCTGCCCGCAGTTCCACGCGCTTGAACCCCCGCAGACGTACCGTTTTAGCGGCGTTGTCGGCGGATACAATATATAACTGAACAATTTCTGCTCCGTCGCGCTGTCCGTTATTGTTTACGGTGAGCGATACGTCGAATTTCTTTGCATCGGTAGCCGTTTTGCCGGTAATTTTTAAACTGTCGTAACTGTATGTGGTGTACGACAGCCCGTGTCCGAAAGGATACATCGGTTCATTATTTGCCCTGTCGTATCCATAGCGGTAGCCGACAGGGTTTTTCGCATCGCTTTTAGGGTAAGTTGTGCAGAGTTTGGCGGAGGGATTGACCTTGCCGGTGAGAATATCGGCAACGGCATTTCCGCCCTCTTCGCCCGGATACCATGCCTGTAAAATGGCAACACAGTGAGGTTCGAACTCAGTAATGGCAAGCGGTCGTCCCCCGAAAATAATCAGCACAACGGGTTTGCCGACGGCGATAATTTTGCGCAGGAAATCTTCCTGCTCGTCGGGCAGGCGAATACTTCCGCGATTCCTGCCTTCGCCGCTCAGATAGAGGTTTTCGCCCATAGCGGCAATCACAATATCGCTTTCGGCGGCAATTTTGAGCGCATTGTCGATATTGGGAATCTGAAGTCCACGGATGGCTGTTACTTTAACATCTTTCAACTGGGGGTCGCCGGCGTTGGCGTCGATTTGTATGTCTGCCATTGAACTCCAGTTGCAGCCGCGTTCATAGAGCAGGGTTTTGTTGGCGGGCAGCCGGTCGGTCAAACCTTCGAGCAGCGTAACCAGACGGGGATTGCCATAGTCGGGATAAATGCCTCGAAAAAAGCGGATCATATTCTGATGCGTATAATCGCCAAGCAGCGAAAACACTGCTCCGGCATTGGGACCAAACAGCGCTATCTTCTTCATCGAATCAGCAAGCGGGAGGGCGTCATTGTTTTTCAGCAGCACAATCGATTGCGTTGCCAGTTCGTATGCAGTTTGTCGATGTTCCTTTGAGTCGAACTCGACGGGCTGTTCGGCAATAAATGCGTCCTTTTTATCCAGCAGACCGGCTTTGGCTTTAAGCATCAGCGCCCGTCGCAGCGCGTCGTCGAGATTTTTTTCGGTGATGAGACCGTCGGCAAGAGCCTCTTTAAGAAGGGGGAAGTATTCGGGCTGTGGCAGTTCAATATCGCAGCCGGCAAGCAGAGCCTTGACGGCGATTTCCTTGCCTTTGCCAAGATGGTTTATGGCGCGGTAATCGGACACGATTGCTCCGTCGAACCCCAGCCGGTTGCGCAGAATATCGGTCAGCAACTCGTGGCTGCCGATGCAGTTGACGCCTTTCCACTTGTGATAGCCGGGCATGACGGAAATCACTCCGCCCTGACGGGTAACGGCTTCAAAGGGATAGAGCGTTTCCTCGAACAGTTCGTTTTCGCTGTCGGGGATACCGCCATAGCCAGCAAAATGTTTTGCCGTTGGCAGCACTCCGCCCTGCTGCAAGCCTTCAACAAAAGCCATTCCGAGGCGAGCCGTCAGATAGCCGTCTTCGCCAAAACCTTCCTCCATACGCTCGAAATGAGCGGTTTTGGAAACGTCGAGCATGGGCGACAGCGCCATTGTTCCACCAACGCTGCGCATGGTGCGGGCTGTGTATTCCGATTTTTGGCGAATCAGTTCCGTATTCCAGCTGCAGGCAACGCCAATGTGCTGCGGAAAAACCGTAGCGCCGGCGGCGGTAAATCCGCTGATGGCTTCTTCGTGGAAAATGGCGGGAATGCCCGAAGGCGTTTCGGTTACCAGATAGTGTTGCAATGCGCTGATATATTCGCGCAGGGCTGTCTGGTCGAAATTCAAATCGTATCCAAACTGGCTCATGTGTCCGATGCCGTGCGGAATAAGCTGGCGACATTTTTCGAGCGACAGTTTACCGTCGTCGCCCAGCAGTCGTTTGGGACGGATACCGTACAACTGCGCAATTTTTTCGTCCGTATTCATGCTGCGGACAAGTTTTTCGATTTTCCGTTTCAGGGAGGCGTCGGAATTTCCTCCGTCCGAACATGCCGTCAACAAAATCAGCAAACCAAATGCTGTAAATAAAGATTTTAAATGTTTCATAATACAAATATCTGTCACAAGAGGACTAAATTACTTTTTTTTATTGTGATTTTCCGGCAAAGCCTAAGTTCATTAAAAACTATGCATGAAAATCGTTGCAAAGATAAGCGTTATTCTGCTAACCGCAAAATATTTTTGAAGAGCTTCTTTGTCTCAACGGATTAGACCCCGTGAAAGGGTAGTATCTCAAATTCGCAGGTTTTCTTTTTTATATTATTGATAATTGAATTGTTATAATTAAATATCAGCAAGTTTAACCCACCACCCATTATTCGCTGGTCACTGTTTTTTCCCGTTTTCAAAAGAAAATCCTACCTTTGCGCCAGAAAAAGATCGCATGTATGACGAAATACAGCAACATTCTCGAAGAAGAAATAAAAAATACAGTTGCTGCTGATTTTTTTTGCGAGTTCGACTGCACAAAAATTCTCGGCAACATTGACTTTGCGGTAAAGTTGAAACGTCCCGCCGGTGCGATTGACTTTGGCGACGAGTATTTACTTTGGGCTGAGGCCAAAGCTTCTTCCACAGATATGCCTGCCATGCTTGCGCAGCTTGTGCTGACCGTCGGTAAGGCGCGGACTTTCAACGAAATCCTTCCGCCCGCATTTCTTGGCTGTTTCGACAATGAAAAAAATGCATTTGTGCCGTATTCCGAAATTCAGGATATTTTTTATCAAAATGATTTTAACTGGAAGATTACGTCATCCAATCACAGCACAAAAGAGTTTCGGCAGGTGTACGAAAAAATAAAAGGCATCGTCGAAAACCAAACGCCGCAGCAGACGTATGTCTTTCATTTCGAGAAGGACGAAAGCGATCTGCGACGGTTTATCCGCGAAAACTTCGTCGTTGGAAAATCGGATATAACCAAAATCAAAATCGACAAAAACAATTTCATTATCATTTATAACAAATGGCTTGATGCAGTAAAATCGACAATCTCTGTCGACTGGAATATTGTCAGGAAAAACAACATTATTGCAGCAGACTTTTATTTGGCCGACCTGTTGTCCGATAACAATCAAACCATTAAAGACAAACTGTTTGTGCTGTTAAAGACAGACAGATACGAGGCAAACCGTCATTTGGATGAAGTCGGAATGTTCACCTCAAATACAGTTTGTTTCAGCGACAGACAAAAGGCGTACAATCTGTTTTGGGCGAAATACGAACGCCCGCCGGCGGAGCAATACTGGGATTATATCGTGAATCGGCGTGATTTGCTTGTTCCACAGGATATTCGCGAACGTAAGGGGTCGTATTATACGCCAAGAATCTGGGTCGAACTTTCGCAGCGCTATCTGGCCGACGTGTTCGGAGAAGACTGGCAGGATGAATATTATGTGTGGGACTGTTGCGCGGGAACGGGAAATTTACTGGCGGGGCTGACCAATAAATATAAAATCTGGGCAAGTACACTCGACAAGGCGGAGGTTGATATCATGCACGACCGCATAGAAAACGGCGCAAACCTGCTCGAAGATCACGTTTTTCAGTTTGATTTTCTGAACGACGATTTTTCAAAACTTCCCGAAGGGCTGCAAAAAATCATTAACAGTCCGCAATTGCGTAAAAAGTTGATTATCTATATCAATCCGCCGTATGCGGAAACTGCCAAAAATGAAACGCACAATGAGGGACGAATAAACAAACGCGGCGTTTCATTTACCCGTACGCAAAAGCAATATGCAGGTGTA
>JAITHZ010000201.1 GCA_031279795.1 Bacteroidales bacterium | reverse complement strand
TGAAAAAATATAGCATAAACACAATACCGCCTTTATATCTAAAACCCTGATATTTTTTCAATAGCACTTTGTACCGGTCTTTGTGTAGTATCAAGAAATAGTTTATTATTAAAAACGGTAGAAAAAGTGTAATAAATGCGGAAAAGAATTTATTAAATACAGTCCCTGATAAAAAATGAAAATCAAAAAATATTTTCATTTTATTATCAAAAACTATCCTTACAACATAAAACAGTATTGTTAATAAATTAAGTCCCTGCGCTACTGAAAAAATTATCAGCAATATTATTTTCCATTCCTGATTACTTTTACTTGCAGCATTGATGGCATCTGCCCAAAGTATGTAATAATAGTTTTTCATAACACATACCCAAATTTATACAGTCTATATGTAACAAACCCTAATACAGGAACAGATATTAAAATTAAATAAATAATCCATCTGTAAAAAAATCTTTTTATATCCGATAAATTCATAATCTTTTGTTCGATATTTTCCACATCATATATTTTATAATAGCGTATTCTAAAAACAATATATGATATTATTCCAATAACAACAGCACTCCCAAAAGCTTTGTCTATAAATATCCAACTTATTTTATTATGTTTAAGAATACCAATAATATAAGCAATAACATCTATTGACCAAACAATATATACAACCAAAATACAAAGAACACTATGTTTGGCATCCTCTTTATTTCGTTTCAGTCGTTTTCTTAAAAAACGGCAAACCGTGTAAAAGAAAAAATCAAATATCATCATAATTTTATGGGCAAGGTCCCGTTAAATTTGGATATGTATTACGATAATCCCAAGGGTTGAATGTACCATTATCAATTCGCTCCAGCATTTCAAGTTGATGCCGTTGAATATCAGGGCGAACAACATCAATGTTAAAACGCACATATAAATAGGCAAGTCCCACAGGCAAATATATCAAACCGCCAATACCTCCTGCAACATCAAAACCATCACTCCAATTCGGATTGTCCCAAAATTTATAGCCTGAATATAAAGTAGTTAATCCTCCCAAAATATTTCCTGTTACTCTTGGAATTTTTGTTGCATTTTTTGCTATATTCGCAGAGTTTTGATATAAGTTGTAACCCTTTCCTTTGCCTGTTATCAAGGACATATCATACATTTTGCCATTTCTTCCAATCCAAGAGCCACCTCCCCAAGGATATTGGGTATAACGCGCACCGGCTACTGTACTGAAACCAGTACCGATTGCTCCAATTCCGCTGGTAAGATAGTTAAATATTTCTTCTTGATTATCAGCAGCTTTTCTTTCAGAAGAATTTTCTATGCGTGTTTTATCTTTCGCCGGTCTTTGTCCCATCTCATTTTTCCTCCCCACCACAAGCCGTTCCCCCACTGCTATTTTGTCAGGGGCAGCAATTCTGTTCCATTTCACAAGGTCATCAACTGTTACTTTAAATTGTTTCGCAAGCGCCGAAAGCGTATCGCCTTTTTTTACCGTGTAATATTCGTCTTTGGCTACCGCACCTTTTAGGCTCATTTCCACCATTTGAGGCGAATTATCTACATATTGAAATCGGAGTAAATTAAACTTGTTGGCTGCCGGTGGTACAATTCCCCAAGAGTTCGTATATCCCCTTAAGTTTGGTGGCGACATCACAGTTGTATCCACAAAGGCATACCCCAAGCCAATAACAAAGCCTTCGTATTGCCTGCCTGTGTTTTGGAGGACTGCAAAGTCTTCTATCGTTATATATACTTCTTTGTATTGTGCCATGACCGTATTATTTTACCCAGTGATTGTCAAAACTTATACCGTTAATCACGATTGCTTCGGGCGAGATTATCAAGTCTGTATTCAAGCCTGTATGCGTATCAACTATTCTTGCAAAATTTACGCAAAAAGCATTTACAAACTCTACTTTCAACGGTGCATTGGCGGTTTTCGATTTGAAAACGACCGTTCCGTTTTTTGTACTTGAAGTCATTGCCCAATAATATATGCTGTCAGGTAAAGCCTGTGTCAGCGTTATCAACATTCTGCCACCTCTGGTTTCGTCCTGCGGTTGTCCCTTGTGGTCGGTAGCCTGTCCAAAACCAATATTAAATTGGCTTATTTCGTATTCTTTACTGTCCATTATCAGCCATGCAGTTGTTTCACTGTCTATTTGCGGAAAGTTAAACAGACTTTCTGCCGATGGCAAATTTACTGACTTTTTCATAGTTATTCAAATTTTTAGTTATTGATAGTGATGATGCAAATTATTAAAACCCTGTCCAGTTGTTTGTTATACGGTTTGTTCCTTCCGTAATCTGATGCGCCTGCAATACAAGTTTTGTATTGACATATCCTTTGCCTTTTTGAGAATAATTAATTTCAAGATTGACACAGGCAGCCTGTTCAAATTTTACTTTTTCCAATGGCTGTTCATTGTCATCGCAAATGACAATCGTGCCGTCATAATATTTGCGGGCGTTCAATGCCCACAAAAGCATTTCGTCGGTCGGAAACCCCGAATAGGTTACATAAATAGCCCCTCCTGTTACATTGGTTTGAGCCTTTCCGTTTGTATCAACTCCCTGTGAGAAGCTATAGTTACAACTTTCCAGTTCGTAACTGTTTTTATACAAACCCATCATGCTGGAATCGTCTAATGTTCCAAGTTTTAGAAAAGTTTTGTGTCCAAACATAGTTTTGTAGTTTTTATTTGGTTAATTAATTTGGCTAATACTCCAAGTCAGTTCATTGTTTTCGTCGCAGCCGACCGTCAGTTGATTGCCTGCTTTGAGTTTTCCGCCCACAATCAGGCGCGAAATCGGGCGGCGCAGGTACGTGCGTATCGTTCCCGCGACCTGCCGTGCGCCGTACTTTGGCGTAAAGCCGCGTCCGGCAAGCATTTTCTTTGTTTCTTCGTCAATTTCAATTGCAATACCCTGTTTTTTCAGGGCTTCGACGATACTTTTCAATTGAATGTTGAAAATTTTCAGCAGCATCGTTTCATTGATTGGTGCAAAGGGTACGATTTCGGAAAGCCGCGCTAAAAACTCAGGACGAAAATACTGCCCCATCACTTCCATCAGTTGCGTGGTGGTGGGCATAACGCCTTGATTTAATTGCTGTGTCAGCCAATCGCTGCCCACGTTGGAAGTGAAAATCACAATGGCATTGGAAAAATCGCCCTCTTTGCCCAGACGGTCGTGCAATTTGCCCTCGTCCATAATTTGCAGGAAAATATCATATACCGAAGAATGGGCTTTTTCGATTTCATCAAAAAGTACCACTGCATAAGGCTGTTGCCGGATTTTATTGACCAGCAAGCCGCCTTCTTCATAGCCCACATAACCCGGAGGCGCACCATAGAGCAATGCCGCCGAGTGTTCTTCCTTAAACTCCGACATATCAAAGCGTATCATTGCTTTTTCGTCGTTAAAGAGCGTTTCCGCCAGCGATTTTGCCAATTCGGTTTTTCCTGTTCCGGTAGGACCCAACAGGAAAAACGAGCCAATCGGCTGTCCGGCTTTGTTCAGTCCGCTGCGCGATTCCAGAATGGCGTCGACCAGCGATTTGAGTGCGCCGTCCTGTCCCACTACGCGGCGGCGCAAAAGGTCTTCCATATTCAGCAACCGCTCTTTTTCCTGCGCCTGCACCTTACCGATGGGGATACCTGTTTTGGCGGAAATTACGGCGGCGACTTCGTGTACTTGAACAGTATTTATTTTTTCTTTGACAAATGCCTGTACTGTTTCCAATACATTATATAGATAGTCAAACAGTTTTTGAAAATCGGTTATTTCCTTTACGTCCGTTTCGTCTGTTATCATTCCCAACAGAATGGGACTGAGGCGGTTTTGCATTGAAAAATACAGGAAACGCAAGTCTTCGTTTTTTTCGTCCTGCGGTTTGTCAAAATCGCCTTCGATTTTAGCCAACGCTTCCGTAAAGTATTGAATATCGCCTTGCGCCGTTTCATTGAGCATTTTTACCGCCGAGAGTGTCCGGTCAAGCAAATCTATTGCCGAATCGGGCAGTTTACGGTCTTTCACATAGCGTTTTGCCAGCCGCACACATTCTTCCACCGCCTCTTTGCCGATGTCCAATTTATGAAATTCCTTATAGCGCGGCAAAACGGAATGTATCATTTGCGTGGCGGCTGCAATGTCCGGCTCGTTGATTTGCAGCGCTTCAAAGCGGCGGCTGAAAGCGTGGTCAGGCTCAATCAACTTGCGGTACTCGTCAATGGTTGTTGCGCCGATAACCGTCAGGTCGCCTTTAGAAAGTTCGGGTTTCAGGATATTGCCCGCACCGGAATTACCCTGTTTTGGGTCTAACAGCATGTGGATTTCGTCTATAAACAAAATCGCTTTGTCGATAGAGCGGATTTCCTTAATCAAATTTTTCAAGCGGTCTTCTATTTCGCCTTTGTAGGTGGCTCCGGCAATCAATGCGCCGCAGTCTAATTCATAAACCGTTGAGCCTGCCAGATACGAAGGTACATTAGTATTGACAATATCGTAAGCCAAACCATCAACCAGCGCCGTTTTGCCCACGCCCGAATCGCCGATAATCATCACATTGGGTTTGCTGTGCCTTCCGAGAATTTCCATCATCATACGGGTTTCCCTGTCGCGGCTGACAATGCCGTGGATTTTCAAATCCAACGCCAATGCGGTTTTGTCGATGCAGTATTTCGAGAGATTGACCATCGGCATACCGGCGTTTTCGCCTTCCAAGCCCAAAGCAGACACGGCGGCGGGATTTAATCCCACATGATTGCGGTTTTGTACGCCGCTTACATACAACTCAAAAATTTCATTTTCGCGCAACGGAAACGATTTCAGTTGGTCGATGGAAAATGCGACAGCGGGTTTTGCCAATGCCGCCAGTACGCATATCGGATTGATTTCGAGCAGTCCCAATTTTAAACGCACATTATCCGCCTCTTCAATTACCATCGGAATTTTCTCGTCCGGCGTGATTTCGGCAACCTGCCCCACTTTCGGGCAGTCGTCCATACGCATTTCCGCCCATTCTTCAACATATTGCACGTCTTTGTCCATACTTTGAAGAAATCCGCGCAAGCCTGTTTCCTTATGCAGCAGGGCTTTCAACAGATGCGCCGGCGTATAGTTAGCATTATTATACTCCCGTGCAATGGATTGAGCAATCCTCA
>JAITHZ010000345.1 GCA_031279795.1 Bacteroidales bacterium | reverse complement strand
AAACAAAAGAGAAAATGGATAAAACAGCTCGTGTTTTTCAGGAAATAACGCCTCTTTTAAGTGAGGATTGTTTCTTCATTATCAATCGAATAAAGGACAATTTTACCTATCCTGTGCATGCTCATCCCGAATTTGAGCTGAATTACATTGAAAATGCCAAAGGCGCTAAACGTATTGTGGGCAATTCGTCGGAAGAAATCGACGATCTTGAATTGTGCCTGATTGGAAGCGAATCGCTGGAACATGCCTGGGTGATGCACAATTGCTCATCGAAAGATATACACGAAATAACCATTCAATTCCGAAAAGAAAATTTCCTTGATGGATTGTTGGACAAAAAACAGTTTCAAACGATTGCAACCTTGCTGCACAATGCTCAGCAAGGGGTGGCCTTTTCCCGTTTGGCAACCGAAAACGCCAAAGACAGAATCAAGCGGTTGTGCGATCAGTCAAATGGCTTCTTTTCGGTAATTGAATTTTTACTCATCCTTTACGAACTGTCGAACGATAAGGACTCGCGTATCCTCTCAAGTCGGCCAACCCACCTGCAAACCAGTGACAAGTTGGGATGTCAGCGAATACAACAAGCATTGAAATATCTGGAAGAACACTTCAGCGAAGCTATCAAACTGAGCGATGTCGCCCACTCAATCGGCATGACTGAAATATCGTTCAGCCGCTTTATCAAAAAACGAACCGGAAAAACGTATATCGAATTTCTGAATGATATCCGTCTGTCGGTAGCTTTACGCAACCTCCTGGATACCAATAAACCAATTGCTGATATTTCTCGTGATTGTGGATTTAACAATCTGTCCAACTTCAATCGGATGTTTAAACGAAAAAAAGGGTGTACGCCATCCAAATTTCGTGAAAATTATGTAAAAATGAGAATTCTTGTGTAAATGAGATTTTTGCTGTTAACAAATGGAAATAATCTACGAAGACAATCATATAATCGCTGTCAATAAAACATGTTCGGAAATTGTGCAAGGCGATAAAACCGGAGACGTTCCATTGAGTGAAATGGTTGCGGGATGGTTGAAAACGAAATACCAGAAGCCTGGCAATGTGTTTGTTGGCGTAGTTCACCGGCTCGACCGTCCGGTGAGTGGGGTAACGCTGTTTGCCAAAACGGGCAAAGCGCTCGCCCGACTGAACGAAATGCTGCGACAACACGAGATACAGAAGATATACTGGGCAATCGTCAAAAACCGTCCGCCTGAAGACGAAGGCGAGTTGGTTCATTTTCTGGCGCGAAACGTGAAACAAAACAAATCCTATGCCTACGACAACGAAAAAGCAGCAACTCAGCGCGCTGTATTGCACTACCGGCTGGCAGGCAAATCCGACTGTTACTATCTGCTTGAAATAGAGCTGAAAACCGGACGTCATCACCAGATTCGCGTACAGCTTGCCAAAACAGGATGCCCCATCAAAGGTGATCTTAAATACGGGTACGACCGCTCAAACAAAGATGGCGGCATTAGCCTGCATGCTCGTTCGGTGGCATTTATTCATCCTGTCTCCAAAAAAGCTGTCGAAATTGTTGCGCCTGCACCCGACGATGCTTTGTGGAAACTGTTTGCTGCAGTTGGCGAAAATTTATTGTAGATAGGGGCATGTTGATAATTACGAATACAATACTATGGAAATATTTTATATATTGTTCGCATAGTTGTTTTTTGCAGATTCAGAACTTCGGTACAAGCAATTATTTAAAAGAACAGCAGAACAAGATAGATGGCAAGAACAGCATAAAAGAAAATCGACATTAGCCGGTTATATACGGTCGAGAACAGATGAGCCGCAAACATGCCGCAAATCAGATAGTAGACGCCATTATAGTTTACAAAGGGTAATATTCCCAATATCAGGAGGATGCCTGTAATAACAAGCATAGTAAACAAAAAATAAAATATTAGACGGGTACGTATTTTATCCTGGAAATTATGAAGTTGGAAGTTTCCAATTGCCAGCAAGGCGATCAAAATAGTAAAAACGGTGCGCACCCAGTCCGACAGTTCAAAGCCAAGCAGTTTTCCTGCGTCGAAGTTAAACAGGCATGTGAATGGATGAACGAATGCAGGCAGATCGTTGATGTACAAAAACCAGCAAAAAGCAAACCAGTAGGGAGTCAGCGCACCTGTAACTGAAGCCAGAAGAGGTTTTAGCGAATCGGCCTTGAAGAAGGAAAAACCTATCCAAAAGATTGGTATAAAATAAAACAAGTGAGTAGAAAAAAAACTTCCTACCGATAACAGCACTCCCACATTGAAGGTTTCTTCTACCACTTTATTTTTCTGGTAACAGTTATATAGCTGAAAAAGAGCAATTAAAATGATCAGCGTTGTCAAATTGCCTGTAAGCGAATAAAATGCTTGCCTGTCGGAAGCCAGAAACAAGATGTAAAACAAAGCCGACAGACTGGTTCTGTTCCGGATAATGGCAAATTTGCTGTTCATGAGCAATAGCAGTAAACTTGTTCCAGCAATGAAAACGCAATTGATACCAACAAGCACAAGCGGATGGATCGCTTCCCATACAGACGAAAACAAACCTGTATTCAAGGTCACTACATGCTGATACCTCACGGCCAGCATTGTAACCCAACAAAACAGTACAACAAAAGGCGTCAGTATGGAAGCAAATCGTATACTGCCTGATTTTGAATACGTTAAAGTTTGTCGCATTCCTGATTTCTAATTTTTACTTTTAATTTCCTGCTGTCGTTTGTCGTGTTGTTTAAGCATTTCTTTTGTCATTCTGACTTCTGCAACACAAATTTTGAAAATTTTACTTGCTGGTAATGCCTTTGAAAATTTCACATAATATTCTTTTTCAATGGCTGTTACTTTTTCTTTGGCCGCAAACTGTTCGTCAATAATTTTTTGAAATTCGGTCTCCGTTGTATTGGTATTTCGGCCAATGTGTTTCATTTTCTTACGAATTTCGACATTAACTTCAAACCTTTTTTTCACCATTTCGTAATACAATGGCAAAAAAGCCGACGCTTCTTCTGGAGTTAGATTTACCAGTTCGAGGATAATTTTTCCCTGTTCTTTGGCAAAATTTTCCAAATCAAGGGGAGAATGGTTTTGCTGAGAAAATCCAGCAAGGGAATACAAAATAAAAGATAAAGTAATAATTTTTCTCATAAATAAATTGGATAAAAGTTATAGTTCATTCATTTTCAAATAAATATTCATATAAATCATATTCGCCAACAGACGAAAGCAAAACGTCTTCCACCGTTATTGCGTCAGTTTCCGGCTTTATTGAGTGTTGCGAAGATTTATTTGTAGAAATAACAGCATCACCATTCGCATCTATTCCAACAATCCAGCGCAACCCGATTGCGAGTCCTGTTATCATGGCTGCCATATAAATCCATGGAGTGATTTTTTTCCACACGCGATGGTGTATTTCAATCTCTTTGTCTGGCAATGAAACCATCACTTGATTTGTCAAATTTTCAAAATATCCGGTGGGCACTGTGAATGGATTCTTTTTACTTTTTGATTTTTCTAATGGAGATGTATTCATATTCGTTTCTATTTTAATTTATGTTTTGACTAATGACGTTTTAAAAAGTTTAGATATTATTATTTTTTAACTTTAGATACATCAAACAAGAGCAAAACGAAATGTTTTTCATTTTTTCATCATTAATTTTCACCATGCATGACATCTGAGGCAAGGTAATCTTCAATTTTTTTCACTGCATGGTGGTAGGAAGCCTTCAAAGCGCCAACCGATGTGCCTGTTATTTCGGATATTTCTTCGTATTTCATGTCGTCGAAGTATTTCATGTTGAAAACCATGCGCTGTTTGTCGGGAAGTGTCAGAATAGCTCGTTGCAAGTTCAATTGCACGTCGTCGCCCGAAAAATAGCGGTCGGCTTCCAGTACATCCAGCAACGACTTGTCTACTTTGTCGCCAGTAATTGAAACCTGATTTTTCAATTTCTGTCGATTTAAGAATGTAATAGTCTCATTTACAGCAATTCGATATAGCCATGTCGACAATTTGGATTCTCCGCGAAAACTGTCGATATTCATCCATGATTTCATGAATGTATTCTGTAGCAAATCGTTAGCATCATCGTGGCTAAGCACCATCTTGCGGATTTGCCAGTACAGTGGTTCACTGAAATGGATAACTATTTCGGTAAAAGCCGCCCGTTGCTTTTTTTTATCCTGCAGTCGTTGTATTATTTCCTCCTCATTCAGCATAAATAGTAAGTAGTAAAGAATCAAAAATACCGTGAATCATTTAACATTTTTTAAATTGTGTCCCATTCGTTCTTTTTTTGTTTTAAGATAAAACTGGTTGAATTCATTCGATACAATTTCGATTGGCACGTTTTCAATAATCGCCAGTCCATAGGCTTCCAAGCCGATACGTTTCACAGGGTTGTTTGTTAACAAGCGCATTTTGCTTACTCCGATTTCGCGCAGAATTTCGGCTCCGACGCCGTAATCGCGTTCATCGGCGTCGAAACCGAGATGCAAATTGGCGTCAACCGTATCCAGTCCATTTTCCTGTAATTTATAGGCTTTGATTTTGTTCATAAGTCCAATTCCACGTCCTTCCTGGTTCATATATACAATCACGCCTTTTCCCTCTTTTTCAATCAGTTCCATTGCCTTATGCAACTGTTCGCCACAT
>JAITHZ010000344.1 GCA_031279795.1 Bacteroidales bacterium | reverse complement strand
CACTAACCACTAATCACTAATCACTAACCACTCATCACTATTTTATTTTGATTTTCCAGATAAGTTAACTATTTTTGCACTCGTTTTTTGTAACACATATATGTTAGACCTTAATGCATCTGTCCTGTTAATCTATACGGGAGGCACCATCGGAATGATGGAAGACGAAGAGACTGGAGCGCTCAAATCATTTAACTTTAACTACTTGCGTGCGCATGTTCCGGAACTTGTCAGACTCAAGTTTCATGTTGACAGCGCTCAGTTCAAGCAGCCAATTGATTCGTCCGACATGGAACCCAGAAAATGGGCTGAACTCGTTCGCATTATCGAAATCAATTACGACCGCTACGATGGCTTTGTGATTCTTCATGGTACGGACACGATGGCTTATTCCGCTGCAGCATTAAGTTTTATGCTTGAAAACCTGAACAAGCCTGTCATTTTTACCGGTTCGCAGCTGCCGATAGGGAAAATTCGGACAGATGGAAAAGAAAACCTGATTACGGCGCTCGAAATAGCTGTAGATAAGAATTCCTTCGGGCAGGTTTTTGTGCCGGAAGTCTGCATCTTTTTTCAAAACCTGCTGATGCGCGGTAACCGTACCACGAAAATTAACGCGGCCAACTTCAAGGCCTTCAATTCTTTCAATTTTCCCGTTCTGGCCGAAGCCGGAACGTACATTCGCTACCGGCACGACCTGATTCATCGCCCGCCGGAAGGCGCAAAACCGAAATTTTATTATTTGCTCGACCCGAATGTAACGATTATCAAACTGTTTCCAGGAATTTCAGAAGAAATATTGAAAGCCATTATAAACATTCCCAACCTCAAAGGCGTTGTACTGGAAACATACGGCGCGGGGAATGCGCCATGCATGTGCTGGTTTTTATCCCTGCTGGAAGAAGGCGTAAAAAAAGGAATTGTAATGGTGAATGTAACTCAATGCGCGTCCGGTTCGGTGGAAATGAATCGCTATCTGGCCGGTAAATCGTTGAAAGACATTGGCGTCCTGTCCGGTTACGACATGACAACTGAAGCGGCTGTAGCCAAGCTGATGTTCCTTTTCGGACAGAGACTGACGCCCCAAGAAGTAAAAAGACAAATGACAGTGTCAATTGCTGGAGAAATGAATACGGAAAGTTAACTGTACATTATTAATAAATCTGAATAAAAAATGTCATTACCATTTACAACTGCCGCAGAAGCAGCACAATTTATCAAAAACGGCGATGCAATCGGTTTTAGCGGATTCACATCAGCCGGAGCGCCAAAAGCGGTTAGCTCCGAACTGGCCAAACTCGCAGAAGCAGAACATGCCAAAGGGAATCCCTTTCGCGTTGGAATTTACACTGGCGCATCAACCAGCGACATGCTCGACGGCGCGCTGGCTCGCGCCAACGCTGTACTTTTCAGAACGCCATACCAGTCGCACAAGGATTTGCGCACGGCCATCAACAGTGGCAATGCGCCATATTTCGACCTGCACCTGTCTCAACTGGCACAGGAGCTCCGCTATGGATTTCTGAAAAAACCGGATGTGGCAATTATCGAAGCATGCGACGTGAGCGAAGACGGCGCCATTATCCTGACCGCCGGCGTTGGCATTTGTCCGACAGTAGCGCGGATGGCCGACAGAATCATCATTGAGCTGAATCATCATCATTCCACAAAACAGAAAGGAATGCACGACATTTACGAACCTCAGGCTCCGCCACACCGTCGTGAAATACCGGTGTTTACTGTTCGCGACCGAATAGGCGTGCCAGTTCTGAAGGTTGATCCGAAAAAAATCGTAGCCGTAGTGGAAACCAACCTGGAAGATGGTATTGCGCCATTTACGCCGCCGGATGAAGTTACGCAAAAAATCGGCGACAACGTTGCGCTGTTTTTAGCATCGGAATTGAAACGAGGCATTATCCCGAAAGAATTTTTACCAATTCAATCAGGAGTAGGCAACATCGCCAACGCTGTGCTGGATTCGCTTGGTAAAAATCCTGAAATACCGTCGTTTACGATGTATACAGAAGTTATTCAGGATGCAGTGCTTGGATTGATGAAAGAAGGCAACATCAATTTTGCCAGCGGCTCGTCACTGACCGTTACCGACGGCGTCTTGCAGGATATTTACAACAATATGGACTTCTTCTGCGACAAACTGATTCTTCGTCCGCAGGAAATATCAAACAATCCGGAAGTTGTCCGCCGACTGGGACTGGTAACCATCAACACAGCGCTGGAAGCCGATATTTTTGGGAACATCAACAGTACGCACGTCAGCGGCACACGCATGATGAACGGCATCGGCGGGTCGGGCGATTTTACCCGTAATGCGTTTATTTCGATTTTCACTGCGCCGTCGGTAGCGAAAGGCGGAAAGATTTCGGCATTCGTTCCGATGGTTTCTCATCACGACCACAGCGAACATTCCGTGAAAGTGCTCATAACAGAACACGGCATCGCCGATTTGCGCGGAAAAACACCAACCGAACGGGCGCACATCATCATCGAAAATTGCGTGCATCCCGATTATAAACCGTTGTTGCGCGACTTCCTGAAACTGTCGAAAGGCGGCCATACGCCACAAAATCTGTACGCCTGCTTCGCCATGCATCAACAATTGCAGGAAACTGGCAACATGTTGGATACCGACTGGGGAAAATATAATTGAGAATTTTTCTCCGCAGGCTAATTAATTAACAACGTCCTGTATTTTGTCAAAATACAGGACGTTGTTATACTTTCTCCACCATCGGAGGTTATGTTATCCTAAAACTGCCACTTTGAACTGGTTTTTGCATTTGATTTGGATGAAGAACCAGCGCCTTTGTAGTACTTCAACGCACTGGGCAAATAGTCGGTCTGGATTTTGTTGATGCGTGTTGCGTCGGATGGATGCGTGCTCATAAATTCCGGAACACTGCCTCCCTGCTGCGACATCCGCTGCCAGAATCCTACAGCGTCGTTCGGATCGTATCCGGCCATAGCCATGAAAATCAGCCCCAAATGGTCGGCTTCCAGTTCCTGTTTTCTGGAAAATGGCAACAAAACACCATATTGAGCGCCCAATCCATAAACTGTTCCGATAACCTGTTGTGTAGCCGCTGATTTACTTCCAATAGCAGCTCCCAAAATAGCTCCGCTGTATTGGGCAGCCATTTGTTGGGAAACACGTTCGTTGGCATGTTTGGCTACTGCA
>JAITHZ010000253.1 GCA_031279795.1 Bacteroidales bacterium | reverse complement strand
GAAATATATGCACAGTGGTTTACAGGCAACTTTCCGGCACGCTCAACAGTTGCCGTAAAAGATTTGCCCAAAGGCGTTTCTGTAGAAATCGAAGCAATTGCCATAAAATAGGAAAGATGGATATACGTTCACTGCTGAAAAGAGAAAGTGTTTCTCAATTATTAAAATATCTTATTGTCGGTGTAATTTGTATGCTCTTTGACTTTTCCATCTTTTTCCTGTTACGTATCAATCTTCCCAACTGGTTTTTTGATGGAAAGCACAGCATCGAATTTGTGTTGTTTGATTCTTATTTTCAATGGGATATTGTGAGTGTTATCAGCAATACGCTCTCGTTTTCGCTGGCCTCGATACTGAATTATTTTCTGGCCTCGTATCTGATTTTCAAATTCCATGTAATGCAAAGCCGTAACCGCGAATTTGCCTATTATGTAATAATAGCTTTCGTAGGCTTGATTATCAGCAATATATCAGTGTCTATTTTCAGCACGTTAGGCATCTATTTCGAATTGCCTCATCCACTGTTTTTGGCAAAGCTGGCATCTATCGCTGTTACATTTATATGGAATTTCGGGTCGCGAAAATATTTTCTGCACAGCGACCGTAAACCCTTTCGAGAAACGTTGCAAGAATTAGTGAGACGATAGAGAATTGAGAATTAACACAAACTACAGATCATGTAAGGCGTTAATTCTCAATTCATCATTTATCATTCATCAAAATTGCTGCTGTATTTTTTCCTCTTTTTCATTGAAGAAAAAAGCCAGAGCATCAGCACAGAACCAATGACAGCCATTATCACACTTCCGATAAACGTGATGTCCCCATCATTCAGTAAGCCACCAAAAAGCAACTTAAACAGCCAACCACCCAAAAAGCTGCCTGCAATACCAATCAGCATGTTAATTCCGACAGTATATTCGCTCTTGTAAAGAAATCCTGCCAGCCACCCTGTAAGCATGCCGACAGCTATAAATACTATGTAATCCATGAAAACAATCTTATAAAGCAATGAAACAAGAAAATTTTGGCAAAGGTAAAACTATTTTCCATGAAAATGCTTGCTTTTCCATTTTTTTATGCAATATCATTCAATAATTGAAGACATATTTCACACTGCCCATAACCCATATTCCTGGCTGAGGAATATTTCCTATATCATAATAAGTATTATTTAAAATATTATTAATTTGCAACGCAGCTTTCCACTCACGCTGTTGCCAGTTTATTTTTGTATCCAGCAGAGCGTAAGGAGGATATGGCAATTCATAGGCAGGTTTCCGGTTTTCATACTGCGTAAAACTGCCTTCGCGATCTTGCCAGCGAAAATTCCACTGAATAGAAAAATTTCGGTAAATATCGTGGTGCAATGAGACTGTAAATTTATGCTTTAAAAAATCCAGCACATAGTTTGACAACAAGTTTTGCGAATCCCTGTTCTGCGAGATCCAAGCATATCCTATTTGCACTTGCCGGATAAAAAATGATTCATTTACAATACGTTTCGGGAAAATATTCCATGATGTTTCCACGCCAGCTGTATTGAGTTTTGCAAGGTTGCGGCTTTCCCATTTATCTTCGGGTTTTTCTTTTACCCAGTCAATCATGTTTTTTCCATGCTGGTAAAATCCTGTTATATAGGCGGAAAGAAAATTGTTGCGGTACTTGACTCCCACCTCGCAGGCTGTGGATCTTTCCGGTTTAAGGTCTGGGTTTCCCACATTCGTTGGACTTGTATAATACAGGTCGGTAAAAGTCGGCATTCTGAAAGCCGTGTTGAGCGATGCGTAAATTTTCACCTCAGGCGAGACCTGAACCGCCAAATCTATTCCCGGATACAGGCCGAAATTCCCGTTTTGCGAAGTATTGTAGTTAATCAGCGCTCCTGCCGAAAGCCGCCATTGTTTCCAAAAGAAATTATGTTCGACGAAGTAGCTGACAGTTGTACGGTTTGCTTTTCGTTTGTAATATGCATCGCCGCCGGGGACTTTCACCGAATCATTGAGCATCGGCAGGCCGAGAACGGTACTCAAAATGCCTTCATTGAGGATTTCGCCTCCCAAAACCGTACGTCCCAGTTTCCACAAAAAATTCGCATCGAATTTACCTCCAAAAACCTGAGACTGATGAAAGTTTTCTCCGGTTGGTGTACCTTTAATGAGCTGGAAATTATCGTAATGCCGATGCCAAAACAGTTGCGGTGAAAATTGAATTTTACCTTTTGTGCGAGCTTGAACAGCTGCAAAGATGCGTTGCGTTTTATCGTGTTGATTAGGATAAGATGCCGAATAAAAGGTATTTGCCCCATAAGATTTATTATTGTAACCCGTTTGGAAATGAAAATCGGCATCGTCGGAAGTATGGTTTGTTTGCCAAAAAAAGTTGCAAATGGAGAAATCACTGTTGTCCATATATCCTGCCGAACTGGAGTATCCCGCCGAAAACTGATGTGCAAAATTTCCGGAAGGCACTGAAATACCGGCATTTCCCACAGCAAGCCGATGCATGCCACCACCCGCTTCGACGTAGCCATGTCGGACGGTATCAACGCGGGTTACGATGTTGACAACTCCGGCAAAAGCGCCTGCCCCATATAGTTTTGCTGCAGCGCCTTCAATGATTTCAATACGTTCAATGTCAGGAAGATTAACCGGAATATCGAAGTTATAGTGACCGGTTTGAGGATTGGAAAGGTAAATGCCGTTGAGGAAAACCGCTGTTTGGTCGTGCGTACCGCCGCGTATGGAAATATCGGCCTGAACACCATATTCGCCACGTTGCTTAACATCCAGGCCAACAGCATATTCGAGAAGGTCTTGAATGTTGTTGGCCGACGCCGCCTCAATGTCCGCACGCGAAATTACGGTAACGACTTTTGCCGCCTGCTTCAATTCAATCGGTGTCCTCTCGGCAGTAACTTCCACTTCCTCAATCTGTTGTGGAGAAATTCCGCCATCAAGCATTGAATTATCGTTGCCTTTGTCTGCCTTAACAGTCTGCGCAACTGCCAGCATGCCTGATGCCAATACCCCAATTGTCACCATTTTACCGATGCTGTTGAAAGCAGCATAAGCCTTACCTGCGAAACGTCTGAAACGAATCGCTTTTTTTTGTCTAACTCTTTTTTTCATAATTAATTGGTATAAATAAATTTAAATACAGTTGTAAAAAACGCCGCAAAAGTAGAAAAATAATTCAAAAGACATTGGCTTTTGGCCGTTAAAAAATGATTTATTGTTAATTTATGCTACAATGCGCAGATGTTTGAAGCAAACGCAAATATTTTTACTAATTTTACGCCCTCAAAAAGTAAATAAGACTGATGCGTAAATTTTTATTTTCAGTTTTCGCTGGTGGCTTTATTTTCGCAAATGCGCAGCCAGTCGAGATTTTTGGTACAGTTATCGGAACAGCAGCATGTTTCGACTACCAGACCAATACGATGTCGACCACCGCCAATACGGCTGCGAATCTGTTTGATAATGATCTGCATACATATTTTGCGACCAATCAGCGGTCGGGCGGATGGGCTGGATTGGATTTTGGGAAAAAACACGTCATTACGCGCGTAGAGTACGGTGCATCCGACCTTCCAGAACGCTTGTTGCTGGGCATTTTTGAAGGAGGCAATCTTGCGGATTTTAGCGACGCCATTCCGTTGCTGCTCGTTACCGACAGAGAAATACAGCCGTTTCAGTTTGGTGGGCAGGATGTTACCTGTTCTCGTGGATTCCGTTATGTTCGTTTTATTGGTCCGAATGACTCCCGCTGCAAAATTTCCGAACTGAAATTTTTTGGTTACGAAAGCGATGGCGACGATTCTAATCTGTATCAGTTGACAAATTTGCCAACAGTTATTATTCATACCATTGATGCTCAGCCAGTAACAAGTAAAGAAGTATACATAAAAGGCGCTGTTTCGATAATATCCGACAACGGGACAAATTTTTTTTCCAGCAACATTGACATACGCGGACGGGGCAACATGAGCTGGACACATCCCAAAAAACCGTACAGGATGAAATTAGCCCAAAAAGCCAGTCCGCTGGGGCTTCCCGCAACAGAACGCAACTGGACGCTGATTAATAATTATGGCGATAAAACATTGATGCGCAATCTTCTGGCTTTCGATTTAAGCCGGAAAATGGAAATGCCCTATACCCCGGCGGGAGTTGCTGTGGATGTTATTTTAAATGGCGAATATCAAGGTACTTACCAACTGTGCGACCACATTGAAGTAGCAACAGCGCGCGTAAATATCGACAAAATGAAGGCGAGCGACACTTCGCTTCCAGCCCTGTCTGGCGGTTATTTCCTTGAGATAGATGCGTATGCTGATACCGAACCGGTTAAGTTTTATACTTCGCGCTGGAATATTCCGGTAGTGATAAAAAGTCCGGATGACGATGTAATCGTTGATGCGCAAAAAGAATATATCAAAAATCACTTCGAAAACATGCTGACGGCGCTGGCAAGTTTCGACTACAAAAATCCAAACACCGGATACCGCAAGTATATGGATATGCAAACAGTTGTCCGTCAATTTCTTATTGGCGAAATTTCCG
>JAITHZ010000188.1 GCA_031279795.1 Bacteroidales bacterium | reverse complement strand
CACTTTTACAACATCGCCTGCCTGTTTATTTATTTTTTCCCGTATATCTTTCCGTATTCCAATTATGTAACAGATTGAACCATCTTCATTTTTTACACCCATATTTACAATACTGCCATCATACAGTACTCCGTCAAACTCGGCAGTAACTTTTACCCTGCCTTTACCAAATTCCTTTTTTATGTCGTAAGGAAATATAACATAAGCGCCATCAATATCTGGAACTTTTTTTATTTCTGCCTCGAATTCATACAAGTTGTGATTCGTCATTCCTGTTTGCTAATTACTAATTAATTAATAGTTTAAAATTCCAGCCACAATTCAGGCCATTATGTACAGGAGAGTTGTTGTCAAAGGCAGCGCCATGCTAATTATCCTTGAAAACAACTCACCTGTTAGCATAAATCTATTGTTTTTCACATAGTTTCAAATACTTAATAAAAGATTCAGCTGCTGAATCTTCAAAATAACAAGTTGGAGTCATTGGCAGAAAAACAAAGTGAACATACGATTTCAACTGGGCAGCAGCAAATTGATCATCGACCGAAGCAATAACTTCCAGGCAGTGGTCGCTGTTTGGTAAAAAGGCGACTGTTTTCCGACCTTCTACGCTACCTTTCTCCAAGATTTCTTTCACTGTTTCGACGTCATTTCTATCGAATGAATAAGTTTTGGAGACAAGCCGTGCGCCTGTCGCATCATATATTTTGTATTTTCTCTTTGCATAAAAAAATAAAATACCAGCCAAAACGAGGCAAAAAGCAATGGTAAACAATAACATGGTTACCGAAGATTTTTCAGTTTCCAATAGTGAAGGAATGAAAAAAATTACTATTCCTGCAATTACCATAACTATAGATACGATAATGCCTTGCGTATTTACTTCGTCGAGAATTTGGTTATGCTGTGTCGTTTTTATATCTTGAAATTCCATTTTTTTTAATATTTTAGATGTAAAAATAAAAAGTAATTATAACTTCCGGATGAGCCGGAAACAGACATGCAACTTTCCCCTTGCCGCAATTCACAACCAAACTCCGTTTTTTTGATGAAAGAATACAACAATTTCATCTGGAAAGTGAAATCACGGCTTGACGAAAATTCTAATCTGTAAATTCAGCATCTAAACAAGAATTTCCCTCAAGGCAAACACGTAATAGGTGCGCGAGGGAAAATAGGAAAATGGAAGGTAAAAGGAATATACCGAGTAATAACTGATTGTCAGCGCACTACGCCTGAAAGAGTAAGTGTGCATCTGGTGCAGCTTAGACAGTAGATTAATGTGCGAGGAAGGAAAAATCCGTTTGCATGTTCGGCAATACAGCGATGTCAACATACGGTTGAGACTGTTGCCCAGTTCCATATCAGAGTTAGGCTTCGTCCCTTCATATTGTCTGAAGGTCGATTCAACGCAAGTAGCAGTCAGTGTTTTCTGTTCGTTATTTTTTAGAAAACTGCACACAAGCAAAACTGCAAAAAACAGCATTACAGAAAAAATACGGTATTTATTTGCCAACACAATAATTACAATTACCCAATAATTTGCGACAAAGATAGCGCTTTTTTTGTTATAACGAAAGCATAAATGAACAACACAGATAAATTTTCTTAAAATCAGTCGCATTTACAGTTCTCCGGCAAAAACATATTAACTTTGTATGTTTTTTAACTTACACATACGAATATGGAAATATTATTGCAATGGGGTTATTTGGGATTGTTTATCGGCTCGTTTCTTGCGGCTACGATTTTGCCATTAAGTTCGGAAATTTTTGTTACCGGCTTGTTGTATGCAGGCGCGAATCCTTTTTTTGTTTTTCTGATAGCAACGCTGGGTAACTGGACAGGAAGCCTGACAACCTACTCGCTGGGGTGGCTCGGGAAATGGAAGTGGATTGAAAAATACTTCAAAGTAACACCGGAAAAACTGGAACGCCAACAAACAAAGATTTCAAAGTTTGGGAGTTTGCTTGCGCTCTTTGTCTGGTTTCCTGCCATTGGCGATATAATTGCTTTAGCATTAGGGTTTTACAAGATAAATCCCTATAAATGTGTCGTGTTTATGCTTATTGGTAAAGCAAGTCGTTTTGCAGTCTACATTCTCCTATATTTATATGCAAGTGAAAAATTCGGATTCGGTTTGATGGAAATATAGCAACATCCAGCATTTTTATTATTTTAATTTTGCAGTTTCGGGAAAATAGCAGTAATTTTGTGGCATAATTTTTCATTTTTGCAAATGAATTTTTTTTACGTAATTTATTATATAACAACATTATGAAAAAATTGGTAATTTTATTATTCTGTCTTTTGTCGGCAATTCTTGCCGATGCGCAAAAGAAAACAGCAGTTGTGACCGACACGCCCGAATATGTTGGAACAGTTGAAGGCATAAAGGAATACAAACTCAAGAATGGTCTGAAAATCCTCTTGATTCCCGATGCAACACAGAGCAATGTTATTGTTAATATTGTATATAATGTAGGATCGCGCCACGAAGGTTATGGCGAAAAAGGAATGGCCCATCTGCTGGAACACATGCTTTTCAAAAGCACCAAAAATTTGGGTAATATCAAGCAAATGCTTTCAGACAAAGGAGGAAATGCCAATGGAACGACATGGTTTGACCGGACGAACTACTTCGAAGTTTTTCCATCAACTGACGAAAATCTTCGATGGAGTATCCAGATGGAAGCCGATAGAATGTTAAACGCAACCATGCTGCAATCCGATTTGGACAAAGAATTTTCGGTTGTTCGGAACGAATTTGAAATTGGCGAAAACGACCCGGCTGGCGTGCTGAACGAACGAATTTTGTCAACAGCTTATCTGTGGCACAATTATGGAAACAGCACCATCGGTTCGAAAGAGGATATCGAACGGGTAAAAGCCGACCGGTTAAAAGTTTTTTACGAAAAATACTATCAGCCAGATAATGCAACGCTGCTAATAGGAGGAAAATTTGACGAAAAAGTTGCACTGAATGCCATCAGCGAATATTTTGGCGTTTTACAGCGCCCGCCCCGACAGTTGGAAACAACCTACACCGTCGAACCTGCGCAGGACGGCGAACGGTATGTGGAACTGAAACGCGCCGGCGATGTACAGTTGATTGCAGCAACATACCATACAGTTGCGTATGCCGATAAGGACGCTGCGCCACTGAATGCACTGGTGGAAATATTGACGTCCGACCCTTCAGGATATTTATATAAATCGTTGATTGACAATCATAAAGCGTCAAAAATTTACGCTTACCAATTCAGGTTACGTGATCCGAGTTTCATGTATTTTCATTTGGAAGTTCCTATGGATAAGGATTTTACCGATGCAAAGAATACATTTCTGGCGGAATTGAACAAAATTCCTGCAATTAATTACACCGAAGACGATGT
>JAITHZ010000184.1 GCA_031279795.1 Bacteroidales bacterium | reverse complement strand
TTTCCATAAAAGTATTGGCGCGCGCAACACCCATGTAATTAGCTCTCCATGCTGTACTGAAAGAACTTTCACTCCATTTCTGGCACTGAGCAATTGCTTTGGTCGATACGTCGCTCGGTCCGCCCCCGCCCAGCCTGTCGTCGGAACGCAGTTCGGCAGTCATGAATACAGATTGTAATGGATCGGCGCGGAACAAAATCGCATAGATTCCGGTCAGAAGTTGATCGGCGTCTTTAGTAGTACGCATAAACTCTTCCTGCGTTTTCAACGTGGTCGATTCGATGGTGAGGAAATCTTCGCAACTCACCATCAGAGAAACGGCTATTACAGCCAATATATTCTTTTTTTTCATGATCTTGTATTATTTGTAACCGATTTAATATTTGATATTCACTCCGATCAGATACGACTGGGCAATTGGATAATTTCCCAGATCAATACCTTTTGCCCAGGATTGGGCGCCCGAATAAGCTGATACTTCAGGATCTAATCCTGAATAGCTGGTAAACGTGAGCAGGTTTTGTCCGGAAACATAAATCCGAACCTGCTGCAGCGGAATGGTCTTAAACAGTTTTTTCAAATCCACACCGAAGGTAATGTTGGATATCCGGAAATAATCGCCGTCTTCGATGTACAGACTTGATATATACTGCCAGTTGATAGCGGTACCGTTCAGGCTGGGCAGGCGGTTGGAAGTACCTTCACCGTGCCAGCGACCAAACATATCGGAGGTGTAGTTGCTCATATTCTTTGCTGCAGCATTGTTGCGATAGGCTTTAGCGATTTGATTGCCGGTTACGCCATGCCCGCTTACAGTGAGGTCAAATGCTTTGTATTCCAGATTCAGGTTCAAACCATACTCCCAGTCTGGATTGGGGTTACCAATCATTTCCCTGTCCAAATTAGTAATTTTACCATCGTTGTTCAGGTCGCAAAAACGGACGTCACCCGGTTTGGCTGCCGGCATAATCTTTTCGCCGGTTTCGGAATGTATGTACGCATCAATTTCCTCCTGGTTCTGGAAAATACCATTCATTCGGTATCCTAAGAAATACCCCAGCGGTTTACCTACTTCGGCGCGGTAAAGCGTGCCAGTACCATTTCCCAGTATATTCTCCGAACCATCTATATATTGATTGTCATTGGCTATTTTTAGTACCTTGTTGGCATTGTGTGCGAAATTAGCTGCAATACTGTAGCGGAAATCGCCGATTTTATCATTCCAGCTCACTTGAAGCTCAACTCCCTCGTTCATAATATCGCCGCCATTTACCCACGGAGCTTGTGTTCCGGCTGTTCCCTGTATGCGCCCCTGTACTAACCAGTCCATTGTTTTTTTCTGATACCAGTCGAAATTGATACCCAACCGATTGTTTGCCAGCATCATGTCGAATCCAATGTCAGTTTGTCGGGAGGTTTCCCAAGTCAAATCAGGGTTGGGCACGTATTCGGTAAAAGCGCCAACAGACGGAACAGACCCTTCCGTTTTGTTACCAAAATAATACATGGCGGCATTAGAAGAGTTGGATAATGTTACGGTGGGCAACCATTTGTATTCCGGTATCCGGTTATTGCCGTTTTCACCCCAGCTGGCGCGTATTTTCAGATAATTCAGGAACGATTTGGCGTCTTCCATGAAAGCTTCTTCTGTAACATTCCATCCAGCAGAAATAGAAGGAAAATAACCCCATTGTTTTCCTGGAGCAAAGTTGGAACAGCCATCAGCCCGCATAACAGCCGTAAGCATGTACCGGCTTTTGTAATCGTAATTGACACGCGTAAAGAACGACACCACTCCGCCCAATCCCCAGGCGCTGCCGCCCACGCCGGTTTTTCCTCTTTCGACGGTTTTGGCATTGCTGAGATACGCATGGTAGAAATCGTAAAATTCAACATTCGTGTTGGATCCGGAAAAATTTTCACCGAAACCGGAACGTTCTACCGTAGAACCCAGCAAAGCGGAAAACTGATGGTCGCGGTTTATGTTGAAATCATATAACAAGGTGTTTTCTATTTGCCATTTATGTCCCATTCCTCCCTGCTGGCTTACCGAATTTTCCGCCTTCTGTTCAGTTTTGTCGTTCAGCTTGTAAGCTGGCACGTATGCTCGAGAGCCCCAACTGCTGTAATCAACTCCAAAGCTGCTTCGCCATTTCAGATTCTTTACAGGTTCCAGTATGAAATAAAAATTACCGCGTATTCCGTAGTTTTTACTTAGCTTCATGGCGCTGTTGTAATGCATTTTAGCTATCGGATTATATTCATCGGCATTGAGGAAAGTTGGTTTTCCGAAATCACCATTTTCATCATAAGCCGGAAACAGTGGACTTGTTTTGAACGCATTCCGAAAATCGTTCCAGTCAGAATTTCCTGTTGCCTGATCCAGACCTCTCCGTTCGGAATAGAACAGAGTCATCGTCTCTCCGATTTTCAACAGATCACGATCTTTCATCTTAATCAATGTATGGTCGGAATTGATTCGGGTCGTATAACGGTCGTATCCAGTGCCCACTTCCTTGCTGGGAGATGCAATATTGGGTTCCTGCGAAGTGTAGGAGAAGCCAAACGAAAATGCAGATCCTTCTGTACCTTTATTAATATTGAGTGCGTGATTTTGCACTGGGGCATTGGGAGTGATCATCTCGTCCAGCCACTTGGTGCCGCTCCATTCCCCGCTGTTGATTTTATCCAGCATAGGGATTCGGTCTACCGTTATATTCGACTCTTTCACTATTTCAGATTCCACCATGAAAGCAAGATAATCCTTTGCATTCAGCATTTTCAAGTTGTTTTGGATATTCTGCCAACCATAATAAGCGTCATAAGAGATAGAGGTTTTGCCCTGTTTGGCCTGTTTGGTTGTCACCAGAATAACTCCGTTAGCTGCGCGAGCGCCGTATATAGCTGCAGCGGCAGCATCTTTCAACACATCAATAGATTCGATGTCGGAAGGGTTCAGGGCATTGATATTTCCGCCCGAAAGCCCGTCGATAACATACAGCGGGTCGGAATTGTGAATCGTTCCGGCGCCGCGGATGGTAATTTTGAAGCTTTCGCCCGGCTTTCCGTTATTTTTCACAATAGTAACCCCCGGCGTCAAACCCTGCAATGCTGCAAAAGGACTCACTGCACTTTGTTTCACCAAATCTTCGCCTTTGATTTGCAGCGTAGCTCCGGTAACTAACTTTTTCTGCTGCACGCCATAGCCCACAGCTACCACTTCGTTCAACATATTGGTCATCACCTGCAGTTCGATATCCACAACCGTCCGGTTGCCTGTGGGTATCGTCTGGGGTTCATAACCGATGTAGGAAACTTCCAGTACGGCATTGTCCGGTACGGTCAGCGAATAGGCGCCGTCCAGGTCTGTAACCGTTTTGTTCTGGGTGTTTTTCTCGCCTACCAGAACTCCAATTAATGTCTCACCGTCTTCTACCGAACGGACAACGCCGGTAATGGTACGTGTTTGTTGTGCCAATAAAGTAAGGGTGGACAACAAAAATGCGATAATACAAATTTTTCTCATAAAATTTTAGATTAGTATTTAATTTAACAGTAATGTACTCCAAATATGTACTCCATTTCTGATGCAAAAGTAGCTGGAATAATAATAATCGACTTGCATAAATGTCGCAATCACTTGCATTTTTTGAGCATGACTTGCATAAATGTCGCAAATTGTTGCATAAATGTCGCAAAGCATGTTTTAAAACACTTTTTTAGTGGTTAGTGATTAATGATTAATGATTGGTGATTAGTGATTAATGGTTAATCACTAATTTGGCGTTCCTAATTCCTAATTCCT
>JAITHZ010000056.1 GCA_031279795.1 Bacteroidales bacterium | reverse complement strand
AACTCGGGTACGAGCTACCGGCTGCCTTCGAGTCCCAACCGGTTGAGTATCAGTCCTTCGTATAAATGGATTACGGGATATTTTGGCGATGTGTCGATGTCGTTTTCGCCCTACACGCTCAATGGTCACCGGTTTGCGGGCGCAGGTGTGGAACTGAAGCCGGAGGGCTGGGAGTTTGCAGCGATGTACGGGCGGCTGCTCAAAGCTGTGGAATACACCGCCGATCATCCCGAAATCCTGCCGAATTACAAGCGTATGGCTTACGGCTTGAAGGCCGGACGCACGGGCGAAAACTACGCTGTTTCCGTGAATATGCTGAATGCCCAAGATCTAACTTCTTCCCTTTCCGTTCCGCCCGACAGCTTGGGCATTACTCCCATGAAAAACCTGGCGGGAAGCGTAGCGGTTAAATATCAACCTGTTCAATCCATTGAAATTGGCGCAGAATACGGCTTGAGCTTATTGACACAAGACCAACGGGATTTTAACAAAAACACCCGTTACAATGCGTTTAAAGCACAGGTCAATTTAGTGGGCGAGAGTAATCGTATCGGTTTGGGTTATGAACGGATCGACCCCAACTACCGGACACTGGGCGCATAGTATTTCGTGAACGATTGGGAAAATATTACGGTGAATGCTTCGCAGGTGTTCTGGCAAAAAAAGATGACGTTGAATGTGAGTATCGGTTATGAACATGACGATTTGGCGAAAAACAAAGCCCATGTATCCTCGCGGATTGTCGGCTCCGCCAATTTAACGGCAAACTTTGGCGAACGGGTGAATGCCAATGTGTCGTACAGCAATTTTCAATCCTATACCAATGTTCGATCCAACTTTGAATTGATCAATCAGGAAAACCCGCTTGATTTGCTGGATACATTAAATTTTGTGCAGTTAAGTCAGAACGCAAATATTGCGGTTGGAATCTTGACCAAAAAGAGCGAAACAAGACAGGACAATTTGAATTTAAACTTTTCGTACCAGGATGCTGCCGACAAGCAGGGCGGTATTTACCGTCCGGGCAGCGTTACGGAAATGATTAATGCCGCTACTTCCTATTCCGTGAATTTTCTCTCGTCGGGATGGATGCTTGCCGGCGACTTGAATTTCAACAACAGCCGGATACAGGGCGCTAATGCCGTCACTTGGGGACCTACTTTGACGGTGGCTTCCAAGGTGTTGAAGAAAAAAGTGAATGTTTCGGGTTCGGTTGCTTATAATACCGGTTATCTGGAAGGGACGAAGCAAAACGATGTGGTTCTGTTCCGGTTCAACAGCGCTTATACATGGAAGGAAAAACACAGTTTTACTCTGGCTTATGCTTTTCGTTGGCGCTCGGCGCCGGATAAGCCATCGAGAAATAATTCTTTGCTAACATTTGGATACGGTTATAATTTTTAATACTTTTATGTGATGAAACGCTGCATATCTATATTTCTTTGTCTGTTGAGTATTTGTAATTTCTCGTTGCAGGCTCAAATCGCTCAATATCCTGTGCAGGTGAATACGCTGGTAACCCAAGCAACTCCTTATGTACCTCAATATTATACCGGTACTTTCCCGCGTATGCAGGTCAGTGTTAATAATTTGGATTTTCAAAATTCCACGTTGCAGGTTTATTTGCGGATGAAAATCGAATCGTTTATGTTTTCGGTTTTCACACCGCCGGAAGTTTTTACGCCTCGTTATACATTGGACGCAGGCAGACCATTGATGTTGTCGGGTGCAGATTTAGCGGTTTATTTCCGGGCAGAGAATATGCGTATCAGCGGCAACCAAAGCCAGTTTTTGCATACTAAACAGTTGCCGGATGGCAACTACCGGTTTCATTTCGAGGTTTATGAAGCTCATACAAATCGTTTGTTGAGTAATATAAAAATGGGTTATGCTTTTGTTAATATCCGTTTGGGCGAACCTCCTGTTTTGAATTTTCCTGAAAACAGGACAACGATTATTGAAACTGCTATTCCCAATATTCTATTTTCGTGGCGCCCGGCTTTGAATTTGCCTGCCGGTTACAATAGCGTGGAATACGAGTTTAGTCTGGTGGAGATTTACGACAAACAGGTGAATCCCGAAGGGGCATTTGATTATTCGCGTGTTTTGCTGAAAGAAACGGTTCGGACTTCGGCGTTTATCTATAATGCCAGTTACCCGATGTTAATTCCGGGTATGCGTTATGCCTGGCGGGTTCGCGCGATTGCCCGTGACGGTATCGAGGAAATTCCGGTGATTAAAAATAACGGTTACAGCCAGGTATTCTGGTTTGATTACGCCGTTGATTGTCAGCCTGTTTCCTCGACTTCGGCTGTTTACGATAACCGGCAGGTAAATATCTCTTGGATTGGCGTTCCGAATGTAGAGGCATACAGCGTTCAGTACCGCAAAAAAGGACAAACGAAGTGGTATGATGGCAAGATTACCGGCGAGATTTGCCCGCTTTACAACCTGCTTTTTGGCGAAGAATACGAATACCGCGTAGGTTCGCGCTGTCTGGGTAATACCGAGTTTGTTTACACCGATGTCCGGGCTTTCCGGATGCCTGCTTTGGAAGAGACTTACAATGTGAACTGTGGTATTATGCCCAATACCAGTATTGTTAATAGAACGCCGGCTCCTGTCCTGCTTCCCGGACTACCTGTAATGGCGGGCGATTTTCCGGTGTTTATTACCAAATCCAGCGGCTCGAATGGTCGGTTTTCGGGCGAGGGCTATGTGGGCATTCCTTATCTTAAAAACCTTCAGGTTGCCGTAACGTTCAACAATATTCTGGTTAATACCGCTAATCACTTGATTGAGGGGTATTTTGAGACGAAGTACGACCCGTATAATAATATGATCGTTGATATTGACCAGGCGCTTACAGGGGGTAAGGGTGAAGGTCAGGTAACCAGCGGCGACGCGAAAGCGGATTTGAAAGTACCCTACACGATTAATCCGGCTCAAAGTCCTGTTCCAATTCAAGAAAAGGATGGGCATTATACCCTTACTTTGACTGATAATCAGAATCAAACGCATACAGTTGAAGCAAATAATCTTCCGACCACGATTGAAGACGCTTCGGGCGCTACTTACGAAATCGACAAAAACGGAACGGTCAAGCAACTTTCGAGCAATTCGGGCATTCAATTGGATGATGCAACTAAAAATACTCCTCGCCCTGATATTGCTACGCTTGAGTTCCAAACCACATCCAATACCCAATATGCTCTTGACCAATACAAAGATGTTTATGCTAAAGTTACCGAATTTTTCTTGAAATATAAGTTAAGTGACGAGGAAATGATTGCTTCCGCCAAGTTTATGATTCCCGGCGCAAGTGATGAAATCTTTGTGAAAGTTATTCAATCGGGCAGTGGCTTTAAGCCTGATAAAGTTCACTTTGTAACTGATAAAGGCAAGGAATATCAGGCAACCTACGACGCAACCAAACAGGGTTGGACTGTTACCTTGCTGGGCAGCGAGGCCAATGATGGACAAAATCTGTATGTTGTTCAGGAAGAAAGCTCCGGTAAACCGGCTACACTGACAAGATTAAACATTTATTCTTATGAGCCTAAATCGCTGAAAGTACGATTGGTTCCTGTTAATGGCTTTACTAACAGTTTTTCTGCTACTGCTGTTTCGCAACAACTGAACGCCATATACAATAAGGTCGGAATAACGTGCGATGTCGAAATGGCGTCAAGTTTCAATTACGAACCGTTGAAGACAAAAGCGTTTAACGTTACCGGTAGTGGTTTGTTCTCGACTTTGACTGACGACATGAAAGCTATCAACAGCGCTTATATGCAATCAACTGACTATCAGGACGGAGTGATAACGCTGTTTATGATTGAGAACGTTACCGGCAATGAGGGTGTAGTTGGCGATATGCCTCGCGGCAAACAGTTCGGTTATCTGTTTAATGGTGCAACCTCACAAACAATCGCTCACGAAATTGGACACGGTGTGTTCCATCTCGACCACCCGTTTGACCGGGCAAATGCGGCAAAGAGCTTTGGCAAAGGGGATTTGAGCGGTAATGTGATGGAATATCCGCCCTACAGCGGCAATCAATTTGTGAAATTGCAGTGGGATGCAATACATGCACCGGGGCTGGTGATAGGGGTGTTTGAAACGGATGAGGGGGGAATGTACGCAGAAGATAATTACATGGTCCTCGAAAAAGATGGAGTCTTCTTTACTCCTGTAGGCAACCCAATTCATTTATCTAAAGGCACTAAAATTTATGCCCCCTATATTGATTATCGCTTTTTGCCCAACTGGCCGGTCTATATTTTTGAAACTAAAAATGGGAAATATACGACTGTCGTAAATGTAGAAACGGCTAATCCTATTTTTTACGGTTACAGAAAAGTAGGAAGCCAGTCCGATTATTACAATGAATCTATTAATCGTCCGGCAGTTGGTTCATCGGTGATTGTAACATTGGTAAAGAACCGTGTGGAAAACAGTTACGAAATTTTATCATTTTATGAATCCGAAGCAAAATATACAATACCCAAACTTGTTCTGAATAATAGAGTACCTATTGTAGAGCCATCTGTAGGTACCACACAGAAGATAGACGAAAGCAAACCACTTCAGTTAGTGGCTATAATACACTCAACTTCCGGCGGAGCAGTATTTTCGGATACGATAAGCGGAAAATACAGTATTAGCATAACGAAAGAAGGTGATAAATACACAACTATATTCAAGCTGTTGGGCAAAGCCGCTAATACTACCGTGCAGGGGCAAAAAGCCGAAATTGAAAAAGAAGTCGAGAATGCCATCAATGAAAAACTGAACGAACTCGGATTAGAAGGTAAGACATCTGAAGCAGTAAATCAAGACGGTTTTTATGTCGCCTCAATGAACGGCAAGCAGTGGATAGAAACTGTTAAAAATTTAGGTGTAACTGTTTGGGAAGAAGCTGCTTTGCCAAAAAATTACTGGAAACAGGATGAAACAAACTACAATTCCTCTACTATTCATACTCCCTCTCTGTTTAGCGGAGTTTCCGATGGAGTGATTGAAGAAGTAACTGCCTATCCGCAATTAGTGAAATTAGGATATAGTGTTGTTACAGAACGGGAGGTCAGGAGCGCTTTGTGGAATAGTGTAAAAAACATTAGTATTTCGGGGATAAAGACTGCTGCAACCGGTGCTATTAAGGAAAAATGGGATAAATATGCCAACAGTCCAGATTATATTACCTACCACGAATTGGGCAAAGACGGCGTTGCGGTGGCCAGTATGCTTTATGGCGGATTTGCAGCAAAGGGTAAGAAGCTGGCAGAGGCGGTTGAGGAAAGCGGGGAAATAATTGGTAAAAAGGCAAGAAAATTTACACAAGCAGAAATTGATGAATATGTAAAACTTGCTACTAAAAATTCAAGCGCAAATAAAGTGATGTTAGGAAAATATTTAGATGGAGGGGAAAATTCATATATATCAAGAGCGGGAAAAGACCATACTTATTTTGATATGGGTGCACAAAAATGGAATGAAGCAGAAACCTTTGTCAATAAGAATTCAGATGAAATGTGGCGAATAAACAAGCAATTTATAGATGAACAAAAAATGTTAAATAAAGAATTTTATCTTTCTTTAGACCCAGATATAGCCGATGGTTTTTACCTAAAAGAAATAAATTATCTTACCAAAGATTTAAAAGGGAAAATAATAAAAATAAATAATGATTTATGGAAAATTCAATTTTAAATAATAACAATTTTTTAGACCCTGCCGAATGTTTAAAAATAATTGAACATTTATTCATATCAAATCTTCCTGAATTTAATATAAAAACAATTTATAAT
>JAITHZ010000002.1 GCA_031279795.1 Bacteroidales bacterium | reverse complement strand
ATGAAATCACGCGAAGGCACAGTTGTAGACGACGATGATTTAATTGCCGAGATGACACGAACTGCCGAAGAAATTGCCAGCGAAACAGGAAAACTGAACGACTGTTCGCCCGACGAAATACGGCAAATAACCGAAATAGTCGCTATGGGGGCGCTGAAATATTTCATTCTGAAAGTTGACCCACGAAAAAACATGGTCTTCAATCCAAAGGAATCCATTGATTTTAACGGAAATACCGGTCCGTTTATCCAGTATACACACGCACGAATCCGGTCGGTGCTTCGGAAAGCCGCCGAACGGCAGATTGTTTTGCCGCCGGACGTTCCCAACGGCATGTTGCCAAACGAAAAGGAACAAAGCCTGATCCGCAATCTGTCCGAATTTCCGGTAATCGTGCAGGAAGCCAGCGATACGTGCAGCCCTGCCGTTATCGCCAACTACACTTACGAACTGGTGAAAGAGTACAACCAGTTTTACCACGACTGTTCGATCTTGGGAGAAGAAAACCACGAACGGAAACTTTTCCGTCTGATATTGTCGCAATGTGTAGCCAATGTCGTAAAAACCGGAATGAAACTGCTGGGAATTGATGTGCCGGAACGAATGTAAAGAATAAATAACAAGTAAATAATTATATAAAATATTTCTTTTTCAAAGTAAATAGCTGTACTTTTGCAGCCTGAACAAAAAAATGTATCATTTTTTCTTATGGAATCATTTTTAATAAAAGCGCTCCAACTCATTTTCAGCCTGTCGATACTGGTCGTAATACACGAGTTGGGGCATTATTTGGTTGCCCGCGCGTTCAACATACGGGTCGAGAAATTCTACCTGTTTTTCGATGTGTGGTTTCCACTGCTTCGTTACAAGCCCAAAAACAGCCATACCGAATACGGCATAGGCTGGTTGCCATTCGGCGGATATGTGAAGATAGCCGGTATGATTGACGAATCCATGGACACCGAACAGATGAAACGTCCGGCTCAGCCATGGGAATTTCGTTCCCGACCGGTTTATCAGCGTTTGCTGGTAATGATTGCCGGCGTGGTCATGAATTTCGTCGCAGCCCTGTTCATCTATTCAATGGTCATGTACAACTGGGGCGATTCGTATCTCGAAATAAACAAAATACCGTTGAAATTCAGTGAAACAGCACGTGAAGCCGGTTTTCGGAATGGCGATATCATTCTCGCAGCCGATGGCGTACACCTGACTCGCTTCGACGACATCAGCCTTATTAAAGTAATTGACGCCGATGAGGTTACGGTTTTACGTAAAAACAAAGAAACGAAATTAACCCTGCCGAATGATTTTATGAGCAAGGTGGAAAATTCCGGACAGATGTTTTGTACGTTTATTCTCCCAACCGTCATAGACAGCATTATGCCCGAAAAGCGGGCTGCCGCCGCCGGCTTCCAGCAAGGCGACAGCCTTGTGGCCATCAATACGGAAACGGCAGCGTCTTTTTCCGATTTTGTCGCCTTACTGGGGAATTATAAAAACCAGCAAGTCAATATATTGCTTTTTCGTGGCGACTCGTTGCTGACGCTACCTGTGGATGTGGATGAGAAGGGACAAATTGGGTTTGCCGTGAAACGACCGGCAAACATTGTCCAAGTTGGATTCTGGAGTTCTTTCCCCGCCGGCATACACTACGGCATTCAGAAACTTTCGGTATATGTCCGCCAGCTAAAACTGATTAAAAACGGATTGAGCAAACTGGGCGGCTTCGGAACGATCGGAAGCATATTCCCGTCGGAATGGAACTGGCAAAGTTTTTGGGAAATGACAGCGTTCCTGTCGCTGATTCTGGCTTTTATGAACATCCTGCCGATTCCTGCATTAGACGGAGGCCATGTATTTTTCCTGCTGTTCGAGATGTTTACTCGCCGAAAACCCAGCGAAAAAGTGTTGATAAACGCACAGTATATCGGTATGGCGATTCTGTTGACGCTGTTGCTCATTGCAAACGGAAACGACGTTCTTCGTTTTTTGATTAATTAAAGGAGTTGAGATTTGGTAATGCTCTTATGAGCCTGTTGTTCTAACATTTTTATGAAGGAAAATATTCAGATAAAGGACAAAACATTTCAGTTGTTTATTACTGAAAATGAGATTAATGCATCCTTAGACAACGTAGCCGCAAAAATGACGGACGATTTGCAGGACAAAGACCCTGTGTTTGTTGCCATTCTTAACGGTTCGTTTATGTTTGCCTCAGAGCTGATGAAGCGTATCCGTTTCAAATCACAGATTACGTTTGCAAAAATACAGTCGTACAGCGGACTGCAAACAACGCAGGTTCACAAGGAACTGATTGGATTCAGTGAAAACATTACAGGAAAAACCGTCGTTGTGGTAGAAGACATTGTTGATTCCGGTTTGACGATGCAATATATTTTAAACAGTTTGCTCACAAAAGAACCGGCGGCAATCAAAATTGCCACCCTGCTGCTAAAACCGGATGCTCTCCAGTATGACTTAAAGCCTGATTATGTGGCGTTTTCCATTCCAAACAGTTTTGTAGTCGGCTATGGACTGGATTACGACGGCTACGGACGAAATTTACCGAATATTTATACACTGGCATGAATATCGTTATGTTTGGCGCACCCGGCTCTGGCAAAGGGACGCAAAGTGAATCAATCATTAAAAATTTTGGACTGCAACATATCTCCACTGGCGATTTGCTGCGAAAAGAAATTGCGGCAGGCACCCAATTGGGAAAAATTGCCGACAGCTACATGTCCAAAGGACAACTGGTTCCTGATGAGCTGATTATTGAGGTACTGGACAAGATGCTGGACGAACCGACACTTCAGAATGGCGTCATTTTCGACGGTTTTCCGCGCACCATTTCTCAAGCTGAAGCATTGCAGAAAATGCTGAACAAACGGGGAAGCGATATTTCCGCCATAATTGGTTTGGAAGTACCGGAATATGAGCTGGTAGAACGCATCATGAAGCGCGGAAAAATATCCGGACGTTCCGACGATAACCGCGATACTGTCATTGAGCGCATCCGCGTGTATCACCAAAATACCCTTCCGTTGAAAGATTTCTACCGACAGACCGGACGTTTTTTCGCGGTCGAAGGGTTGGGCGATATGGGAGAAATCTACCAGAAAATTTCGGAAATACTGTCAAAATTTTCATAGATAATGCCAAACACCAATTTCATAGATTATGTAAAAATCTACTGCCGTTCGGGAAAAGGCGGACGCGGTTCGATACATCTGCACCGCGCAAAATACGAGCCAAAAGGCGGCCCCGACGGAGGCGACGGAGGCGACGGCGGAAATGTTGTTCTGCGGGGAAACCGAAATTTCTGGACGCTGCTGCACTTGAAATTTATGCGCCACATCCTTGCAGAAAACGGAGAAAGCGGTTCGGCAAAACGAAGTTCAGGCAAGGGCGGTAACGACGCAATTGTGGAAGTGCCTTGCGGAACGGTTGTTTACAATGCCGGCACGGGCGAATATTTGTGCGACATTACTGACCACGGGCAGGAAATTGTGTTGCTGAAAGGAGGTCGCGGCGGTTTAGGGAACTGGAATTTCCGTTCTGCAACCAATCAAACGCCACGCTACGCCCAACCCGGCGAACCCTGTCAGGAAATGCACATCATCATGGAATTGAAACTGTTAGGCGACGTTGGTTTAGTCGGCTTCCCCAATGCCGGAAAATCAACACTGCTGTCGGTTGTTTCCGCAGCCAAGCCTAAAATTGCCAATTACCCATTCACCACACTCGAACCCAACCTCGGCATCGTCCCCTACCACGACGGAAAATCGTTTGTAATGGCCGACATACCGGGAATCATCGAAGGTGCAAGCGAAGGGAAAGGTCTGGGGCTACGTTTCCTGCGCCACATCGAACGGAATGCCTCGCTGCTGTTCGTCGTCCCCGCCGACAGCAAAAACATTGTCGACGAATACCAAATACTGCTCGACGAACTGAAAAAGTACAACCCCGAATTGCTGGACAAACAACGCATACTGGCCATTTCTAAATCCGACTTGCTGGATGACGAACTCATTGCAGAAATTGAAAAATTATTGCCAGAAATTCCTAACATCTTTATATCTGCCATAACCGGACAGGGAATTTCCTCGTTGAAAGATTTACTCTGGACAGAACTGAACAACGAATCGTCCGCCTCCGACTCGCTGGTGCACAAATCTATTGACATCCATCTGCAAGATGAAGACAGCTACGACTGGGAAGAAAATACAGAAAGCGAAGGCGAGGCAGATGATGAAATTTAGAAAACATTTGCCAGTTAAATGTAAACGCAGTACATTTGCAGACTAAAAAAACAGAAAGATGAAAATAGCGCTTATCGGTTATGGAAAAATGGGTAAAGCCATTGAAGAAATTGCAACGAGCCGCAAACATAAAATAGTTTGCGTTATTGATATTGGCAATCAGAAAGATTTTGATTCGCCAGCCTTTCAGTCAGCTGATGTGGCGATAGAGTTTACTGTGCCGGCTGCGGCAATGGCCAACTACCGCCAGTGCTTCATGCACCATATTCCGGTTGTGGCTGGTACTACGGGCTGGCTCGAACATCTGCAGGAAATACGGTCGATTTGCGAACGCGAGAAACAGACGTTTTTTTATGCTTCGAATTACAGCTTGGGAGTAAACATTTTTTTTGCACTGAACGATTATCTGTCGAAAATTATGAACAACTACCCTGCATACGACGTTACGATGGAAGAAGCGCACCACATCCACAAACTGGATTCGCCAAGCGGGACGGCCATATCGCTGGCCGAAACCATTGTGAAAAATATTGACCGAAAAAAAACGTGGAACGAAAGCGAAAAAATCATGGACGACGTATTGCAGATAACTTCCTTCAGACGTGGAGAAACTCCTGGTCTTCACGCAATTAAATACGATTCACAAGCCGATACAATTACCATTACCCATAATGCAAAAAACCGACGTGGATTCGCGCTTGGCGCTGTGTTGGCGGCAGAATTTGCCTGCAATAGAAAAGGTTTTCTGGGCATGAAAGATTTATTAAAATTTTAATTAATTATCATTAATATGAAAGATTTTTCAAAACGAATAAAAGACGCTCCTGCGTCGAAATGGATAAAGTTTGCTGTTGTTGCCACGCTCTTTGTCCTGTGGCTGATGTGGATAGGCAATTGCTGGCTGTTGTTGCTGACGCCCGTTATTTTCGACATATACATCACGAAACTCATCCCGTGGACATACTGGAAAAAATCAAAAAGCCCAGTCGTCAGGAAGGTGATGGAATGGGTCGACGCCATTGTTTTTGCACTGATTGCTGTATATTTCATCAACATTTTCTTTTTCCAGAACTACCAGATACCATCCTCGTCACTGGAAAAGACGCTGCTGGTAGGCGACTTCCTGTTTGTAGGAAAATACAATTACGGAGCGCGCGTGCCGAATACACCCTTGTCGTTCCCGCTGGCGCAGCATACACTGCCCATCCTGAACTGCAAATCGTATATCGACTGGCCGCAGTGGGACTATAAACGACTGAAAGGGCCTGGAACTGTACAGCGCTACGATATTGTAGTGTTCAATTTCCCTGCTGGTGACACCGTTGCAATTAATAACCAAGTATCCGATTATTACACAATCTGCGTGAAAACAGGATTAGACCAGTTATACCGTTTCGGAAAAAGAGCGAATATCACAGAAGTTCCCTACAACGAAATCTTTAACTTTGGACGAAAAATTGTACACAGCGACCAAAACCAGTTTGGCGAAATCGTGTTTCGTCCGGTTGACCGGCGCGAAAACTACGTGAAACGCTGTGTCGGACTGCCTGGCGATACCTTGCAGATAATCAACACACAAGTGTATATCGACGGCGTAAAACTGGAAAATCCCAAAAAAATGCAGCAGAATTATTTAGTTCAAACGGATGGAACCCGCATCTCGCTGGAAAATTTCAGACGCCTGAATGTCAGTGTTGAAGATCAGCGTTTTGCCCATCCGGACAAAGCCTATCTTTCGGGATTTCAACCCGATTCACTGGGAAATCTTACATTGTACGAACTACCGCTCACTGAGGAGGCGCTTACGCTGGTCAAGAAATTCAGTTTTGTTAAAGAAGTTAAACTTGACACATTTGCCGACCCTGTTTGCCCTTTGTGCGAATGGAAAAACTTTACGTACCCGCTTTGCTACAACAAAGGCTGGACTGTTGATAACTACGGCCCAATCTGGATTCCCAAAAAAGGAGCAACAATTCAACTGACGGCTGACAATCTCCCTGTTTACGAACGAGTTATTCGAAACTATGAAAATAATTCACTTGATGTAAAAGATAGCGTAATATATATCAACGGGAAACTTACCGATTCGTACACCTTTAAAATGGATTATTTCTGGATGATGGGCGACAACCGTCACAATTCGGCTGATTCCCGTTCCTGGGGCTTTGTACCGGAAGATCATATTGTCGGTAAACCACTGTTTATCTGGCTTTCGCTCGACAAAGATCGCGGATGGTTTGACGGAAAAATACGCTGGAGTCGTCTGTTCTCTTCCATCAAATAAGCGCTGTATGTTTGCCGACAAATGAATAAACGAGAAAATGTATTGTAATCAACGTAAAGTAATTTGTTTACACTATTAAATAAAAATAAGTAAATCGTAAAAATGAAATCGCTTTGGTTTTGGGGAAAGGCCTTGATTATTGCTTTGGCTATCGGATGGTTGTTGCGCACGTTTGTCTTCAGCGCCTATCGGATTCCGGCATCAAGCATGGAAAATACCCTGATGGAAGGCGATTACATACTTGTCGGCAAATACAGTTACGGCATTCGCCTGCCTGTCACGGTATTGGGCATTCCATTCTGTCACGATTCCATTCTGGGAATGAAAGCCTATTCCTCAGTTTTATCATTGCCATACAAACGCATTTTTAAGCAGGCTGTGCATAAAGACGATATCATCGTGTTCAACAATCCGGGCAGCGACATACGCATACCGATAGACATGCGAAAAATACTGATAGGCAGATGCCTGGCACTGCCCGGCGATAGCCTTGTATTTAAAAATGACTTGGTGTATGTCAATGAAAAAGAACTGATTCAGTCACCCAATCTGCTTGAGCCGTATTATTTTCACGAAAAAGATGTGGCGTGGGTGGAGAAAACACTTTCGTCGCTGGTGATTCCTGAAAAACAAACAATTGCCGTTGTCGACAGCCTGCATGTCAAGCTGTTTTCCCGTCAGGAAATTTACATGATGAAAGGCCTGCTTCCCGACACTGTTGCATTGCATTTGTTGCGCCCAGCTTTCAACCTGACTATACCCAAAAAAGGCGAACGCATTGCCATTACCAGTGATAACTATTTCGTTTATTTACCGATAATTACAGGAATTGAAAAAAAAGACGCCCATTATGAAAACGGCAAGCTGTGGATTGACGGTGTAGAAATGGATGCTTTTGAGTTTACGCAGGATTATTACTGGATAATGCCGGACAATCGCAAAAATTTTGCCGATAGTAGCGTCTCGTCGTTTATCCCTGAAAATCATCTGATTGGTAAAGCTTTGTTTGCATGGAACTACGGATTTCAAAAAATAAAATGATTTCATGCTTGCCTGCCTGCTAACTACGGCTTATTTAGCGCCAGTTCACTATTATTGCCATCTTTTTCATTATAAGAAGATTATCATTGAACGTCATTGCCATTACCAGAAACAGACTTATCGCAACCGTTGCGCCATTGCATCGGCAAACGGCGTCTTGTTCCTGTCTGTTCCGGTGGAAAAAACAGAAAAACAACTGACTAAGGATGCACGGATTGCCGAACACGGAAACTGGCAACATCTGCACTGGAACGCCA
>JAITHZ010000222.1 GCA_031279795.1 Bacteroidales bacterium | reverse complement strand
ATATTTTGTCCACTTCCCGATTGTGAGCCTTTGTTTGAATATATCTTTTCGCATTTATTCCCTGAATAATAGGTATTTCCATTCTCAAATGTAAAATGGTGAACCACACATTTGTTTTCGCAACCTTCGCACAGCAACTGTTCCGTTTGATAGGGACGCAACAGGCCAAAACGATTTAATCCAATATTTTTCGTCGTCATTATGGTTTTGTATAAATTTCTTTTGCAAAAGTAGCTATTTTATTGGATTTCGTATAAATGTAAAAGTCATTATTCTTTTTTTACTTTTAATTTATTAACACTACATAAATTAGAGGGCTATTAAAATCAAAAAAAATTAAATTAATATTTTAACCACAGAAGCTGAACAGAACGAATTGGAGATACTCGCAAAGCAAAGTCAAAAATTGGTAAATGCGTTATTTTCAATTTTCTTAATAGCGATACATTCTATTTCAACCAGCCAGCCTGTTCGGCAAACCGGCGCCCACACAATCACTCCCGGAATGCAGGGGTAATGCTTGCGCATGTAATCCAGCGTTAATTCATAATCGGCCACATCACGCAGATAGACAATCATTTGCGCCACATCATCCATTTCGGCTCCAGCTTCGGCAAGAAGGATGGTGATGTTTTCAAAAGTGCGGTCAATTTGCCGATCAATCTGCAAGGGATGTACAATTTGCCCCTGATTGTCGATGCTGGCAGTTCCCGACACGAAAATATGCCGTCGGTCGCCATAGTCAACAGCAGTAGCCCGTTCAAACGTCACGCCATATTCGTGAGTAGGATTCAGATGAGTCGCACCCTTCAAATAAGTGATTTGTTCTGGAGAAAGATTGGCAATACTGTAGGCATCCATTAAAACGGTAGTTTCGGGATGCATGTATTTTCCTTCAATACCGGTACTGGCAATATAGTGAGTTTCAGGAGTTAATCCCCTTTGTTCAAAAAAAATTCGACGCGCTTTTACCATGTCTGCATAATGCGTATCAACGCCCTGTACATAAATCCATGTACGTATTGCATTGTCTTTCAGGGAACAACGATTAGCATTCAAAAGAAATTCGTAATTTTCAAAGATCTCCACCGTTTGACAATATTCGTCAACTGCATGACTGTGCATCTGCATGTTAAATAAATGAGTATAAGCAGGACGTTCCATTATCACCGCATTTAGAGCGTTACGCTTTACCGAACAATTATCAACCCAGTATGCCCACAAAGAAACTTTTGTTCCATTTAGCGGCGGCTGCTGTACAATAGAAATTGCAGCATCATTATTTTCTCTATCAATAAATATTTCCTGATTAATCGCGTCACTCAGAAAATACCGTTTGCATATCAATACAGGATGCTGCAAGGCTATTGTTTTCTTTAACCTGCTGATAGCCTTTTCAATATTTTCGAATTGCGTTTTGGCGTCGGCACATTTGTCATTCAGTTCAATTACGGTATGAGATTCCGACGCACTATTTTCGGTATTATTGCCAGAAGAAAAAACACTGACATAAACTGAAGCGCTCAAATCTGGCCAAAATAGTTGAGTATAATCCATAAACAATTATTAATTTTTTCAAATATAATCAATTTGTAGCGCCAGCATCAATCCAAGTCTTTAGCAGGGAAATATCATCGGCGCGCAATGTGGAAATTTTTGTATGATCATATCTAACAGCTAATTGATTTTCAAGAACTTCCATAATAAAACTTTGCTGTGAACTTCCGGGAAAGACCCGCTTTTTTCCATCAACAAGCGTACTTTCGACATTCAGTAAATTGCTGTAAGCCAACGATTCGGTAAGGTTCAATCCTGCAGCAACCGACGAACCTCCGCCATGACACTGGATACACTGCGAAAACACCTGGGCCTGCACCCGTCCAAAATCTGCCAAATCAACTGTAACAGAAGGAATAACAATACTTGAAACAGGAGTTTCATCAAGCAAATAAGTGTAAAATGCATGAATAAGTTTGTTTTCAACCTTATCGGCGAGGCACAGTTTCAAGCTGGCAGTTCCTTTTGGAATACGAGATAAAGATACGAAAATATCTTCATTTTCAGGTTTTGCTATTTCATAAAAGGAAGTAGGGTAGGGGGAAGCTCCGATAAAAGTAGCAAACAATAAAGTATAACGTTCGGGAAATACACTGATATTTTGCAATTTAAATGCAGCATTTACAGAAACATCCAATACCTCTACGTTTTTCTCTTCGGGGTAAATATCTCCGCTGTCACATGCTGGCAACAATATAAGTAAAGGGAAAAAGAATGTTATTTTTTTGACAAAATGTCGAAAAAAATGATGGAAAAAAAGTCTATTTTTACACATCGTCAGTATCTATTATCTGTTATTTTTCAGAAAGAAAATTGCAACATCGCCTGCACCATATGCTGTGGCAAGCCCAAATCATCGTTATCACGCTCCAGCTGCGTAGCATGTCCCCATTTTCCCAGATATTGATACATGGCCTGTAATTTCAAGTTATAACCCGAAACATAATAATTCAATCCAACAGCAGGCAAGTTGATAAATCCGTCAGTTTTCAACGAATTACGGTCAAAGAAATCGTAGCGTGCCGCCAATTGCATTTTTTTCGTAATAAAATACCCCCCCTGCAGATACCCGCCTAAAAAATTGTATGCTGGAGCAATTTGCTGCTTTTTGGTAAATTTCATGTTCAACCAGTAAATCTCAGATGCAATATACC
>JAITHZ010000166.1 GCA_031279795.1 Bacteroidales bacterium | reverse complement strand
AAAATTTCAGTTGTTGTATCCCTCGCTTTTTTGCTGGGACACATGAAAAATACGCCAGCGTCGAAGCAATATACCTTCTATGTTGCCATGTCAGGCGTTGGTCTTATCTGCCTGCTCATTCTGCCCGACAACCTGTCAACAGCCCTCCTGTTGTTTTCTGTATCCGTTATTTTGCTGATTATAGGCAATATACCCATCAGAAAAATACTCAAGGTTGTCCTTCCTCTTATTGGTGTGGCGATATTGGGATATTTCGTTGCGCCGGCTTTTGGAACATCCGAAGAAGAAAACCGGCAGGGTACCGAACAGTACGATGATTCGAGAAATTTCCTGGAACGCCTCCCAACATGGCGAAAGCGGATTGACCGCTTTGTCGCCAACATTGTACACGAAAAGTCGCCGGAAGAATACATGGGTATTGACAAGAATCTTCAGCCGGGATTTGCGCGAATAGCAATCGCACGAGGTGGTTTTTCTCCCAAATTGCCAGGTAACAGTTTTGCACGAAATTTCCTTCCCGAAGCTAATTCCGACTTTATTTATGCCATTATTATTGAAGAATTAGGAATTTTCGGCGGATTATTTATCATTATTTTATACATTGCCCTGTTGTTTCGTTGTGGAAGATTGGTTAAAAAATGCAAAAAGAAATTTCCTGCCTTCCTGTTAATCGGATGTTCGTTGATAATATTTCTTCAGGCCATGATACACATACTGGTCTGTGTTCAGCTGATGCCCGTTACCGGACAACCACTGCCATTAGTTAGCAAGGGCGGAACCTCGCTTTGGATTACGTGCGTCTATTTTGGTATCATGCTAAGCGTGAGCCGTACAATTATTCCGTCTGAAATTGAGAGGAATAAAAATCTTGCCAACATATCCGAGAGTGAAAAAAACGAACAACTGTAAATAGTTAATTTAATATAAAAACGACATGAATAACTGGTTTGAATGTAAAGTCCGTTACGAAAAAACGATGGAAAACGGAATGCCGAAAAAAGTAACCGAACCGTATCTGGTTGACGCCTTATCGTTTACCGAAGCAGAAGCACGAATTATTCAGGAAATTACGCCGTTTATTTCGGGTGAATTTACGGTTTCCGATATCAAACGCGCCAAGTATACCGAACTGTTTTCCGATCCCACCGGCGACCGCTGGTATAAATGCAAAATTTATTTCATTACCTTAGATGAAAAAAGTGGCGCCGAAAAAAAGACCGCAGCCTCCATGCTTGTGCAGGCAAAAGATTTGCCACAGGCGCTGGAAAACCTCTTAGAAGGCATGAAAGGCACAATGGCCGACTATCAGATTGCTGCCGTCAGCGAAACAGCCATAATGGACGTTTACCTGTATGTCCCAGAAGAAAACAAACCAAGTGAAACCAATCCAGAGAATGAGTATCAAGACGAATCTTCAGCTGATTAACAATACATTACCTGAACATGTCAAATTAGTGGCCGTATCCAAATTTCACAACGAAACGGCCATTTGCGAAGCATACGATGCAGGGCAGCGCATTTTCGGTGAAAGCAAAGCGCAGGAATTGCAACAAAAAGCTGCCGTTTTACCCACCGCTATCGAATGGCATTTTATCGGTCATTTGCAAACCAATAAGGTGAAGACGATTGCACCGTTCATTTCCCTGATTCACAGCATCGACAGCTACAAACTGCTGGAAGAAGTAAACCGGCAGGCGGTAAAAAACAGTCGGATAATCCCTTGCCTGCTTCAGATACACATTGCCGAAGAAGAAACCAAGTTTGGCTTTGATTTTGAAGAATGTCGGAAGATGTTGGCGTCACCCGAAGTCAGTCTCCTGAAAAACATTTCAATATACGGACTGATGGGGATGGCAACCAACACGGGCGACGAACTGCAAATCCGAGAAGAATTTCGTCGCCTGCATCATTTTTTCATGGAAATAAAAAATGATTTTTTCTCAACTGTCGAAACTTTTCGTGAACTGTCGATGGGAATGTCCGACGATTATCCACTGGCAATTGCAGAAGGCAGCACAATGGTAAGAATCGGAAGCCGGATTTTTGGCGCACGATATGAATGACTACCCGCTTTCAAAAAATTAGTGCAGAATAAAAAGAAAAAAGCGTATCTTCGCAGACTTTTAAGTATGAAAAAATCTGATTTTTCAGTATTATTTCATACTTAAAAATCTAAAACGTATGTTATGTAAATGGCATAAAATCTGTACCGTTATATGCAGCACATTGTATTTCGCTGTAATTTTCATTAAAGAGTTTGTAATTGCGAACTGCGAATTCACTTCCTGTTTTTATAACAGAAAATCAGTGAAGTTTCTCAACGGGCAACGCCTTATTTTGCCGCCAACTGCAGCGCGAATCAATATCTGAAAAAAATAAAAAAAAAAAAATCTCGAATCATTGTTATATCTAAATATTTTGTATCTTTGCACCTCGAATTTACAGCAGGATTATATTTTATAACTGACTGTTTATTTGTTACTTATTTTTTAACCAAACCAAATTGTATGAAACAGTATGAAACCGTTTTCATTTTAACTCCCGTTTTGTCTGATGCACAGATGAAGGAAACGGTCGATAAGTTCAAAAATTTGCTGCTTGCAGAAGGCGCCGAAATTTTGAACGACGAAAACTGGGGTTTGCGCAAGCTGGCGTACCCGATTCAGAAAAAATCGACCGGATTTTATCAGTTATTGGAATTTACTGCAGAACCGGAAGTTATTGCCAAATTAGAGCTGAATTATCGTCGCGATGAACGTGTTATCCGTTATTTGACATTCTGTATGGATAAATACGCTGCCGAGTATGCCGCAAAAAGGCGGAGTCTGAAATCAACTAAAAAAGAACTCGAAAAAGAAAAAAAGGAGAATTAATTTATGGCTATGCAAAATCAATCAGAAATCAGGTATTTAACGCCACTGGCAGTGGATGTTAAAAAAAAGAAATACTGTCGTTTCAAAAAAAGCGGTATTAAATATATTGACTACAAAGACCCCGAATTTTTGAAAAAGTTTCTGAACGAACAGGGTAAAATTTTGCCCCGCCGTATCACGGGAACTTCCCTGAAATTCCAGCGCAGAGTGGCTCAGGCAGTAAAACGGGCGCGCCATTTGGCTTTGCTTCCCTATGTTACGGATATGATGAAATAAAAGGAAGGAGGAAAAACTATGGAAGTAATTTTAAAAGAAGACATCCTGAATCTTGGATATAAAGACGATATTGTGACGGTAAAAAGCGGCTACGGCAGAAATTATCTGATTCCCCAGAAAAAAGCCGTAATTGCTTCGGAATCTGCAAAAAAAGTGTTGGCTGAAAACTTGAAACAACGCGCCCACAAACTGGAAAAAATGAAGTGCAATGCGCAGGAACTGGCTGCTAAACTGGACGGAGTTTCCCTGACGATTGGTGCAAAAACCAGTTCTTCCGGTAAAATTTTTGGCTCGGTCAATAATATTCAAATTGCTGAAGCCCTCGAAAAGACTGGATTTGCGATTGACCGAAAGTTAATCCTCATCAAAGAAAGCATCAAAGAAGTAGGTGACTATAAGGCGATCATTAAATTACATAAAGAAGTAAATGTAGAAATCCCCTTTGTTGTCATTTCTGAATAATGACATGCTTGAACATGCTCATATTGATATGCATTATTACATGTTGAGAACATTTAATTTATTGATTATTAAATTATCACAACTTGTAATGGTGCATAGGAATATGTGACAGCGCTTACTGTACACAACAATGATAATAATATAACAATGTATAACAATGTATTAGCATTGTTTATTGCCAAAAAGTATTTCTTTTCCAAAAAATCGCACAGCGCCATTCATTTTATCTCAATGGTTTCTGTTGGTGGCGTAGCAGTAGCGACAATGGCGTTGGTATGTACACTGTCCATTTTCAATGGATTTCAGCAACTTATTTCCACTTTATACAGCCAGATTGATCCACAGTTGAAGATATATCCGGCAAAGGGAAAGGTATTCGATGCAGCTAACGATTCCATTCAAGCCATAAAAAGCTGGGAGGAAATTGCTCTTTTTTCGGAAACAATCGAAGAAAACGGGTTAATCCGTTACGGCGATAATCAGGAAGTAGGCAAAATAAAAGCTGTTGACGAAGCATTTGTTGAAATGCCAGAGTTGGATAACATTCTGTATGAAGGGAAATTAAAACTGTCGGACAGTATTGCCGATTATGCAACGTTGGGACTTGGGCTGGCGGTGAAATTAGGCATACGTTCCAATTTTACCCTTCCGGTAGAAATCGACGTCCCCAACCGGAAAGCCAGCATAAATTCAATGAATTATGCATCCTCCTTTACTGCTGGCTATGCATTCGTTACAGGGATTTTTGCTATTTCCCAACCTCAATACGACGATCATTACATCCTGCTTCCGCTTTCGTTTGTCAGAACATTGCTGGATTATGAAACAGAAGTTTCGGCAATTGAATTGCATATTAAATCAAGCTACAGTATTGAAAAAACAAAAGCAAAACTGAAGGCTTACTTGGGAAATGCTTATCTCATTAAAAATCAGGAAGAACAGCAAGAAGATGCTTATCGTATCGTGCAATCTGAAAAATGGATGGCATTTTTTATCCTCTTTTTTATCCTGTTGATCGCTACATTTAACATGATTGGGTCGCTGTCGATGCTAATCATCGACAAAAAGCCCGACGTGAAAACTCTCCATAGTCTGGGTGCCAATAATAAATTGATATTTAAAATATTTTTGTTTGAAGGGTGGATTATTGCTTTTATCGGTGTGATTATTGGTATTGTACTTGGCGTCTTATTGTGCTTTATTCAGGAATATTTTGGAATTTTAAAACTTGGTGACGGTTCTGATGCATACATCATTAAAACATATCCAGTCGAATTGCAGTTGACGGACATTTTCTTAGTTTTCGTTATCGTATTATTGATTGGATTACTTACAGCATGGATTCCCGCAAGAAGCGCTGCCAGGTGTTCGCCTCTGTCTGCAGAGCAGTAACTGTGTTGTTACTTCAGAAGTTTTTTTATTTCCCCCATATTTTATGTCTCATCTGCTGGAAATAAACTTTTTTCACGGAATATAAAATGGTTTGGCATATATCGTTCTTATCTATTTTCAATTCTTTTATGACAACTGCTGGCCAGTGCCAGTTGTTATAACATCCATGAGCAATGCCCTGCGCCAGCAGCATGCCCAACACTCCGACATGTGTGAATTTAAAAAATATGCACAAAAGCAGTAATGTGAAACCACCAGCAAACAAGGCAGCCTTGAAATAGGGCACTTCGTTTTTTGAAGTCAAAATGCCGCCCGCAATACTGTGATTCGATTCCAACAACTGTATCAGCAAGATAATGGCAACCAAAGAGGTATTTAACAGCGGCGTTTTACTTCCTATCAGATTCAGCGTCCAATCGCCTGAAACAAGCAGTCCTATTCCTCCAGCAATATAGATACTGAATGAAAACAGACTCGATTTAAGATAGATACGTTTTATTTCGTCATTATTATTTTGGATTCTGTATTGCACTAATTTGGGTAAGTAAGTTGAAAAATAAACCATAGCTATTCCAGCAATTATTCCAACAATCTGTACTGTTATTCCGTATGAAGCGATGACGTCAAGCGATAAATACAGTGATCCGATAATAATTGCCGACTTTTGCACAAAAAACGCCCCTACAGAAGTTAATCCAGATTTTAAAGCATTCGGATAGATTGCTTTCAAAATATCCCGTTGCGATTTTTTTACCGCATTCCCGAGATTGTTTCTGATTTCCGCTGCATAAAACGAACGGTAAGCCAATATTCGTTTGACGATGACCGACAATGCCTGAGCGCTCACAATGGCCACAAGTCCCAAACCCAACATGATAAATGCAATTGCCGCAATCAAATAAATTAACTGTCCGACAATGGCAATCTGTTTCGTTCGTTTTACCAGACCTTTCCCGAGCAAAAGCGAATCGTAGTAAAGTGTATAAAACGAATACGAATTGATCAGACACAAAATAATCCACGATAAATATACTTCGGAATGATTGCCCGAATACTCAGACAACAAGGAATAAACGTAGCCGGTTCCAGCCGTTGCAAGCAGAGCAAAAAGAACTATCGCCATGCGCGAATAAAAGAATCGCATCACGCCGATCAACCCTTTCAGCAAGCTGTAGTCAACATCCGCATTACTTGCTTCCACTACATAAAAGCCTGTGCTTTTCAACTGTTTTGCTCCGCTGAACACGTAAGATACATTTCGTGTAAATGAGGTATTAAATCCAAAATCCAGCAGGTAGACAAAAGCCGTAATTGCTGCGAAAATCGCCCATACAGCAATCGTTTCCGGCGGCAATGTTCGCAGAATGAACGGGAACAACAGCAATGACGCCCCTATCTGCAAAAAAGTGGCCGTGTAGTTCCAAATGACATCTTTACGTCCTATTTGCATGGTTATTGAAAATAATTATTTTAGCGATAAATAAAGACAGCACAATCCTGTTTGTTGCGTTTTTATCAGATGTTTTGTTGTTTCCCGAAAGGAAGCTATTTCTTTTTTTGTAAAATTAAAATTGCGGCATAGCGTTTTATCTCGTTTTAGTTTTTCTGATTCTATTAATATATTTTCGTTTCCATAATGCTGCTTTTTAATTATTTTTAAACCGTGGTTTTCTGCCAGAATTGTTATACTGTTTATTGAATGAAGATAATAATGGCGGGGAATATCCGCTAATTGAAAGGCGTCCATTTCGTAATAATCCCATGTGTAGGAATCAATAACAGGAATATTGATTAACAGTTTACTGTCTTTATGCATCAGTGACGCTAATTTTTCGAAAACTTGATGCTGCTCGGGAAGGTGCTCTAAAACATGATGAAGCATTAAAAAATCATAATGCCCTTGTAATTCGTATAAGCTTTGTTTTCTGATAAAAATTTGCTTATTTTTTATATTATAAACAATATCATCATCTATAAAAGGATCAATATTGCGAAAACCTGATTTTGCCATTTTTACTACCAGACGCCCTCTTCCACTGCCAATATCAATTATGGAAGAGTTAAAATTAAACATATTGGGTTCAACCCATGAAAAAGAATCAGGATTAAATCTGAAAATTAATTTTCCTAAAAGATTCTGGCCTGTAATCAGGTATCTGAAAAGTAGGTTTCGCAGGATTTTTATATACACATATTCTTTTGTTTTCAGTGGCTGCAGCGAATAATATGTTGCATAATATTTATCAATACTTGACGGGTAGCTTTCTATCTGTAAACAGCCACATTTTGAGCATTTTATATAGGTGAATTTATCACCGGAACCCATTCTTGTTTCGCGCCCCGAATATAATTTATTCTCAACATTGTTTCCACAAATTCTACAAACATACATAATTAGTATTGTTTTTTTTTAATTAAAATTAAAATCAAATAGGGTTTAAGCGTTTATAATTTTCGTATTTTAACAACAAGCCAATCTCCATTTTCAACCAAACAAGTTGTTTGGCAGATATGTTTATGCTTTTCAGAGAAATCTATTGTTTCGTATTTTGATTTAATAATAAATTTCCCATTTTGCTCCGAAAAATTCCATTGGTGAAATCCTTGATAATGTCCTCTTTCGGCTTCGTTTTCGCGGTGTTCCAATAAGATATAACAATCTTTTTTTAAAACATGGAGCATTCCAAGAATGGCTTTTTCGGGAATGTCGCAATGGTCAATTGAATTACGTGCGTACACAAAATCAAAACTGTTTTCCGCAAATTTATTGCTTATATCCTCGCCTTTGCAATATTGCGTTTTTACGGGAGGATCTATTCCATGGCGTTTCAAAATCATATCATATTCGCGTCCTAAAGCATCGACCGCAGTAATCGTTACGTGATGCGATTCGCTCCTTTTTTCTAATGAGGTCAATGGTCCTGCTCCTACATCTAAAATGCTAATATCTTCATTATCTGGGAAAAGTGAAGTTATATACGAAGGCAGAAAAGTGTTTGGCGACAAGCGGAACTCTATTTTTTCGGTTGTATAATAGTTCCTTTTTTTTCCCATTACCTGATCCCAGTAAGAAAGCTCCGAATAAATTCCCATTTTCCATCGAAATTGTCCGGCGAATGGAAGTTTAGTTTTCAGACAGCGCTCTAATTTGTGACACAAAGTCGGCAAAAAGTATTTGCTCAGCAACATAGAAAGCAACATTTGTTTTTTGTTTTTTATTTTCATATTGAAATGTTATTTAGTTAAATACGTATTAAATAATTCAATCCATTTTGAAACAATATTTTCGGTTGAAAATTGCTTGCAGCTTTCTATAGCATTTTTTGCTAAAATTTGCAGCTTTTCCGTATTGCACATTAGCATAATTAATTGATTCATATATTCTTCAAAATTATCCTTTTCAATAATTATTCCGCTAAAATCCTTTTCAACAATGTCGTGTGCAGCTCCAAAATTATTGAAAAGAATCGGCACAGCGCCCATTTGCTGCGCCTCAATAAGCGTCATCGGAAAACCCTCGTAAGCAGAAGTCATCATAAAAATTGACGCTCGGCGGTAGTATTCAATCGGATTTTGTACGCCGTCAAAGCTTATAGCTTTTATTTTGTATTTTTTAACCAAGTGTTTGTAATATGCTTCGTCTTCGCCTGTGCCAAGAATTGTCAATTTCCAGTTTTTGACGTCAACATTCTGCTGCGCTTTTTCCCAGATTTGCAAGGCTGTTGAAATTCGTTTTTGCCTGTCCGATAAACGCGCCACAATTAAAATTTCATGTTGTTTTTTATCTAAATCTTTATCGGAAATCGCAGCATCAAACACCAGCGCGTTGGGAATGGCAATCACTTTATGGCGGTCGTTTGCAGGCAAAGCCGAAACCGTACGCCAGTCGTCAATATATTTTTCTGAAAGCAGCACAATACGGTCAAAGCATTCATTCAGAATGGAAAATTCTTTTCGTTTTTGTCTGAAAACAAGCCAGTTATAAGCGAAATGCGGTAATAAGCCGACAGTCAGTTTTTTCAAACTTCTTAAGATTTGATTCTTGTGCAATATACGGAAAAATTCGGCTGCCGTATTGGGAGACACAAATGCCGAAAGCGGCGTGGTATGCAGGCAATAAAGGAGTTTGCAACTATTGGCTGCTGCTCGGCGTATGTTTTTAAACAAACGTTTGTTTCCCAAAACCTCCTGACAAATAATGAATTTTATCTTGTTGTCGGCGATAAAACGGCTTAAAACTTCGTATTCCTGTCCATGTTGAAGTTTGAGTTTTATGGTAAATGGCGTTTTTTCTGTCGCAGGATTATCGAAGTAAAAAGCGGAATAACAATTGATTCCTTCTGCGGCAAACGCCTGTGACAGCAGATGTGTTACACGCTGTATCCCGTTGCTGAATGGCGAAACTTCGGCATTGTTTATAAAAAGAAGGTTCATTTATTTTCTTGAAGTTAAAGAAAGAAAAATTTGTTTTAAAAAATCATCTTTGTTTCCTGCTTTTGCCCAGTTTGACCCATTTATTAAGTGAAGCCAAGCATCGTCAATATATTGCACATAATCAGC
>JAITHZ010000043.1 GCA_031279795.1 Bacteroidales bacterium | reverse complement strand
TGTGGATGGCATTTATGCTATTGGTGATATTATTGCCACTCCGGCGTTGGCGCATGTTGCCTCAATGGAAGCAATTGTTTGTATTGAAAAAATAGCCGGAAAAGATGTGAGACCCGTTAATTACAACATTGTACCGAGTTGTATCTACACACATCCTGAAATTGCGTCAGTAGGTTTGTCGGAGCAGAAGGCTATTGAAAAAGGTTTAAATATTAAGATTGGAAAGTTCCAATTTATGGCATCGGGAAAAGCCGCTGCCACAGGCAACAAAGATGGTTTTGTGAAGGTGGTTGTAGATGCTGAAAGCAATGTGTTGCTGGGTTGTACGATGGTAGGCGACAACGTAACAGAAATGATTGCCGAAGTGGTTGTGCTGCTCGAAAAACAAGTTACAACAAAAGAAGCCATCCATTACATTCACCCGCATCCGACTATGAGCGAAGGATTTTTGGAAGCAGTGAGAAGTGTGGAAATTGAGAATTAAACATAAATTAAAACAATGAACCATAATAAATTAGAAAAAACTGTAACTTCAGTTTTTGAGCAAATTATTTGATTGTACAAAATGCTGACCCGTCAAAAGAGGTTATTCATTGGGACAGGTCTGCCTTGCCATTCAAATGCGCATTCAGGAAATTTGACGAATGCAGGAATACAACGCGATAATTACTTTTGAAAAAGACAGTTATATTTCTTTAACTGATACGTTGAGGGCAAAATACGGCGATTTTTTTATTGCCGATTGTGGAACTTTGATTTCCAATGTGTCTGCCATCGCTCTGAACAGCATTACATTTTTTGTTATCGGATTGTTCCAATTATGTCCGTCCTGCATTGTTTTTATCTGTGCTGTTTGCACTAATTTATTGACTGCTTTGTTAAAATCGGAATAATTTAATCGGTTTTCAAAAAAAGCGTTTTCTACAGTAAAAATTGCATTTCTCAGATTAAGAGCCGTTTCTCCACGCAACATTTTGGATAATTCATCAAGGGATTTTTGATAATATTCCGTTCCGCGCATACCAAGTTGAGAGGGTAAATCATCTCGAATTGAACGATTCTGCATTGAATTTTCATACTCATGCAGGATTTTATACAATTCGGCATTTCTCTGCTGTAATTCCCATTTGTCGCGCTCGTACATATCCAACGGATTAGAATTATGCGGATTGGAATTAGGAAATACATGAATATTTGGCTGTCTGACTTGCTGAGTTGGATTATTATAACTCGGCATGGTAAAAATAGCGGCGGGTTTGGGCGTTTCAATCACAGGGATTTGTCCCGACAGATTATTTGTCGCTGTGAAAAACACCGCCAAAATTATAAAATATTTACTTCTTTTATTCATAACTATCTAATTTTCAAAACAAAATTGCTCCAACGTTGTGCTGTCCTGCTTGCATATACACTATGTTGTGTGCAGCTTTTTTGCTGTCATTTTTTAGGAACAGTTTGAATACTCTTGTTGCTGACCCATTGGTTGACTATTCTCAATTTGCGGCAAACGGGCAAGTAGAGTTCTTTTCACATCATTTTTGCAGGTTACGGTGACGAATCAATTAGTGATGGACAACAAATATGGTCGCATGCATGGACATTAGGAACTACTGTAATAAAAGATGGCGTAAAACTTTCTCGTTATTCTTGTTCGCCAGAGTTGCGTGGGTCAAGCGGAACAAATATCACATATATCGGTGTAATTGCACACGAACTGTGCCATGTTTTTGGTTCACCTGATTATTATGATGTTGACTATTCAGGTTATACTGGTTCTGGAAACTGGGATTTGATGGCTGGTGGTTCTTGGAATGATGGCGGTCGTCAGCCTGCACATATCAATCCATACCAGAAAATACAATTCGGATGGATCATCCCTCAAATTATAACGACAGGGAGTATAGTTAGCAATATGCCTCCTTCACTGAGCAATCCTGTTGTTTATAAGGTGGTAACCAATAACAATGGAGAACATTATTTATTGGAAAACAGACAATTGGCAGGTTTTGATGCTTCGCTACCTGGGCATGGCTTGCTGATTTGGCATATAGCAGCAAATGTTGCATCCTATGCACCAAATGACAGTCATCCACAGCAAGTGTACCCTATATGTGCAAGCAGTACTACAACCATTCCTACCAATGCCCCTAGTTCTTATGGAATTATTAATAGTGCTGGCTGTCCGTTTCCAGGTACGAGCAGTAAAATTGAATTTATCGATAACTCTACACCACAGGCTTTTACATGGACGGGTTTATCTGTAATCATAAAATATTCAAAGTTTGGTTATTATGAAGTTTTTCCCTGCCTGCAGGCAATGCTACACTACATTCACCGTGTACTTATGAAAATTTGGGCTTTACAAGTCGTTTATTAAACCTCTTACTTTCCTAACAAACTCTCTATTTTGGCGATAATTTCTTCCTTTTCATTGGCACGTACCAAAATTGTACCGTCTTTATCAAGGAGTATCAAAGTAGGTATTGCGTTAATGCCGTAAATTTCGCCGATTTCGCCTTTGCTGTCGAATATCTGTGTCCAAGTGGCATTTGCTTTTTCTGCTGCTTTCAGATGGTTTTCAAGTTTATCACTGATAACCACACCAATAACTTCAAGTCCTTTGCTTGCATATTTGCTGTGCAAGATTTTGATTTCGGGTATCGCTTTAAGGCAAGGTCCGCACCACGAAGCCCAAAAATCAAGCAACACATACTTATCTTTGCGCACAAAGTCGGAAAGTTTAATGATTTGAGCAGTATCTTTGGGGTTAATTCCCTCAAAATCAACATATTTTTTGCCTGTCTGCGTTGCTTCCTTATTGGCTTTTGCCTGCATCACCTTGACAAACGGCGCGAAATTTTTAACAGCCTCTCCGCCCTTCCCATACCAGTCGGCAAATTCATCTTCGGTTAAAAACATTCTGGATATCATCAGTTCGTAAACACCAAGTATGTTGTTTTTGTCTTCATCATAAAATTTCTTGATTGCTGCCGAATATAAGGCTGTCTGCTTCTCGTTTATGGCTTGCAACTCTTCATATTCCTGTTTGGTTAAATCTCTATTTTCGCTTTCTGCTTTATTAACAATGGCTTGATTTTTTTGTTCCAATTCGCTGCCTGTATTTCTATACATTTTGGAAAATGCAGCCAAACGGTTGTTCAACGGACTGCCTGTGATACTTCCTGTATCGCTTACAAGTATAAGGTTGCCTTTTTCTGCAATTACAAATTTGTTGAATGTTTGATTATCAGTAAGAACCAATATTTTCGGTTCAACAACAACATAAGTGTAAGCAAATTCTCCTTTGCTCACCTTAATTGTGTCGATAGTGTTGTTTTCCGCCATATCATAAACATAAATGTCGTTGTCGACAGAAAGCCCTGTCCCATTCAGGGTCAATTGATTTGATTTTTGTTCGCAGGAAATAAATACCATCAAGGTAATAATAACGACTGACCCAAAGAATAACTTTTTCATTTTTTACTTTTTTTAGTTTATATTATAATTGAATACAAAGGTATAAAAAAAAATTCGAATAACAATAAAATTTTTGAACCAGTGTTAAGTTAATTTTATTTTGGCGTCATTGCGACCGCAATGAACGAAGCAGGAAGCAATCCAGAATGTTTCTTTTGGATTGCTTCAGGCTATCGCCCTCGCAATGACGATACGCCAAAATTGCGTTAACATAACACTAAGGCACTTAATTTTTGCCATTATGCTGCCAAAATATAAGAAAATTACATCTGATGAATTGCTTATAATAAAATAAAATGAGTATCCGTAATAATACCTAAAAAACAATACAACTCATTGAAAAACAATCAGTTATGATAATATTTTAAAGTTGGTGTACTTTGCTGATTATCAATAATTTAACTAACTATTTAGGTGTCCATACGGATTCTCATTTAAAATAATTACGCCCCCGCAAATAAGTGCTTAATTTAATTATGTTTTTACATCATTTTTGTTTAATTATTAAAATAGTAAACATTTTTGAGATTCACAAATTTTTCACTAAATTTTTTTGCCCAAAAATTTACCTGTAATACTGTTCTTACATTTTGTCAAATCATCTGGGGAGCCTTCAAAAACGATATATCCGCCGGCATTACCGCCTTCGGTACCCAAATCAATGATGTGGTCGGCAACTTTGATGATGTCGGGGTGATGTTCAATAATGATGATGGAATGACCTTTTTCGAGCAATGCATCAAAAGATGATTTTAGTTTATGAATGTCGTGCAAATGAAGCCCTGTAGTTGGTTCGTCAAAAATGAAGAGTAGGGGAATAGTTGAATTTTGCTTGAGCAGGTAGTATGCCAATTTCAAACGTTGCGATTCGCCACCTGATAACGAAGAGGACGATTGTCCCAATTTTAAGTACGACAATCCAACATCTTGGAGTACTTTCAGTTTTTCCGATAAAGCATTGAGTGTGGATTTTTTAACATTTTGAGCAATATTTTGCGAAAAAAAGTCAAATGCTTCATCTACTGCCAAATTCAGTATATCCGAAATATTTTTCCCATTGTATTTCACGTCCAAAACCTCATTTTTATATCTTGTGCCGCCACATTCATCGCAAACAAGGTGGATATTTGCCATAAATTGCATTTCCACTTCAATTTCACCTGCACCTTTGCACACATCGCAACGTCCGCCATCGCTGTTGAAAGAAAAAAATCCGGGTTTGTAGTTACGCATTTTTGCCAATTTTTGTTCCGAAAAAATACTTCTGATGTCGTCAAAAGCGCCGATATAAGTGATGGGATTAGACCTTGTAGAGCGTCCTATTGGGTCTTGATCAATCAGTACAACGTCTGAGATTTTGCTCAAATCGCCGTCAAGAGAACTATAGTCGGCAGAACTGCCGTTGTGTTTTTTGAAATGTTTGTTCAGCGCAGCGTAAAGTGTTTGTTTCACCAAACTTGTTTTGCCGGAGCCGCTCACTCCCGTAACAACCGTCATTACGTTGAGTGGAAATTTCACGTTAAGGTTTTTGAGATTATTGCTCGAAGCGCCTTGTAAATCAATAGAATATTTCCATTTTCTACGAGTTTTCGGTAACGGAATTGTAATTTTTCCCGACAAATATGCCGCCGTCAGCGAAAACGGCTTATCAAGAAAATTCTTATACGAAATTTCCGAAAAATCAGTTTTTGGCAAAACGATTTTGTTACCTGCTTCTTTCAATTCTTCTGCATTTCCTTCAAAAACAATGTATCCGCCGAAATTGCCTGCGAGATAGCCCACATCAATGATATGGTCTGCCGCATTGATAATTTCTTCGTCGTGTTCCACCACAATCACGGTGTTTCCCAAGTCGCGCAATGCCTTCAACACAGAGATAAGTTTTTGGGTGTCGCGCCCGTGCAGTCCGATACTCGGTTCGTCAAGAATGTACATTGAGCCCATCAATGTACTTCCCAGAGCGGTAGCGAGACGAATTTTTTGCGACTCACCGCCCGATAAAGTACCCGATGTTCGGTTCAAGGTCAAATAATGCAAACCAATGTCGAGCAGGTATTTAATTCTGGTGCGGATTTCGTCTAACAGGCGTTCTGAAATTTTTTTGTCTTGTTCGTCCAAATTTATTTTCAAAAAGAAATCATACAAATCGTCCATCGGCATTTGCACGAGTTCCTGAATATTTTTGCCGTTTATTTTCACGTATCCTGCATCTTTCCGCAGGCGTGTACCTTCACAATCGGGGCAAATAGTACGACCCAAATAACGGCTGTACATCACTCTGTATTGAATTTTGTAGTTTTGCGATTCAATCCATTTAAAGAGCGGATAAATGCCTTCAAAGCCGTCTGCACCGTGCCAAAGCAGTTTTTTTTCGTTCTTCGTCAGTTTGTTGTACGGCGTATGAACCGGAAATTTCAAACGCTCGGCATTCATCAAAAGTTGCATTTTGCTTTCGCTCATTTTCGCGCCACGCCATACGGCGATTGCATCATCGAAAACGGACAAATTTTTATCGGGAACAACAAGGTCTTCGCTGATACCGGTGATTTCGCCGATGCCTTCGCAAGTAGGACAGGCACCATAAGCGTTGTTGAAACTGAAAAAATTCTCGTTGGTTTTTTCAAAACTAATGCCGTCCATTTCAAATTTGTTGGAAAATTCCATTGGTTTTTCGTCATCAATTTTTATTTTGCAAACGCCATTTCCTTCGTAAAAAGCAGTTTGCACGGAGTCGAAAATTCGGGTGTAAAAATCTTCATCATTTTTTTGGATGCTGATACGGTCAATGAGAATAAGTCCTTCTTTGGGCAATTTTTCTTTTTCTTTGGCAGTGATTTCCGCAATATTTTTAATGATAAGTTCTTTTTCCGTATTTTTTATCCCGAAACGGGAAAATCCCATCTGAAAAAGTATTTTCAGTTGTTGTTCAACTGTTCTTTTTTCGCCCAAAATAAAAGGTGCGAATATCCATATTTTGGTATTTTCCGGCAAGTTATTGATAAAATCGGCAACCGATTGAACGCTGTCGCGTTTTACTTCCTTACCGGAAGCAGGTGAAAAAGTGTGTCCGATGCGGGCGTAGAGCAATTTGATGTAGTCGTATATCTCGGTAACGGTGCCGACAGTGGAGCGGGAATTGCGGTTGCTGCTTTTTTGTTCGATAGCAATGGCAGGCGTGATGCCTTCAATCAAATCCACTTCGGGCTTGTCCATTTTGCCTAAAAATTGGCGTGAATAGGACGACAGCGATTCAACATAACGCCGCTGCCCTTCCGCAAAAAGTGTATCAAAAGCCAAAGACGATTTACCGCTGCCCGACAAACCGGTAATCACTACCAATTTGTTTTTGGGAATGCTTATACTAATATTTTTGAGGTTATTAACCTTCGCACCTTTGATTATTATTTCGTTTTTTGACAACTCCATTAAACAAAATTACTATTTTTTTCGTAACTTTGTATATTAATTGAAAAACAAAGAGCAAAGAGCAAGGAACAAAGACTTTTTTCTGTAATAAGTGATAGGTGAACTACAACTCTTACAACCCTTATAACTCCTATAACAATTCTAAAATCTAAAAATGACAGACTACACATTGAAGTACAAAGTTGCCGACATTAATTTGGCAGAGTTCGGCAGAAAAGAAATTGAAATTGCCGAATACGAAATGCCCGGTTTGATGGTGTTGCGCAGGAAATACGGACAAGAAAAACCGTTGAAAGGTGTTAGGATTATGGGGTCGCTACACATGACGATACAAACCGCTGTGCTGATTGAAACGCTTGTTGAACTCGGAGCTGAAGTGCGCTGGTGTTCCTGCAACATTTTTTCGACCCAAGATCACGCTGCTGCTGCGGTTGCAAAGGCTGGCGTTGCCGTTTTTGCTTGGAAGGGCGAAAGTCTTGAAGAATATTGGTGGTGTACCAATCAAGCGTTGGCTTTTTCTGACGGGAAAGGACCTCAACTGATTGTGGATGACGGTGGTGATGCTACTTTATTCATTCACAAGGGCTACGAAGCCGAAAATAATACTGAAGTTCTTGATAAAGCACCGTCCAATTACGAAGAGGGCGTGATTCTGAATACTTTGAAGGATATCTTGAAAGAAAATCCGCAACGTTGGCATGATACGGTGAAAGACTGGAATGGCGTTTCGGAAGAGACGACCACCGGCGAACCTCGACTTTGTCAGTGGCTGGAACGCGGCGAGGTGCTTGTGCCGGCGCTCAATGTGAATGATGCCG
>JAITHZ010000027.1 GCA_031279795.1 Bacteroidales bacterium | reverse complement strand
CAAACAGGGAAAAGAAAAAACCTTCCAAGTGCACCGGATACAAAAAACGGTTGAATACCACAAAATTAATATTTACAGCATTCAAAATCAATTCTACAGAAATAAGAACAGTAAGCATGTTTCTGCGCACAATAAAACCGTAGACGCCGACAAAAAACATGATTGTACTTACTGTCAGGTATAATTCCATTGGGATGTCCATCTTGTTAATTAACAGTTTATATAATTAAATTTGACTATCGTTTTCGGGCGATTAAGATTCCCCCGATAATACAGGCCAGCAACAAAATACTGATGGCTTCAAATGGCAACAAGTACTGAAATTTTCCTGTACCCATCAAATCCATGCCAATTTTCGCCATATCCATTTCGTTTGCTGAAAATGTTTCTGCTACTTTCAGGCTGTTTTTCAGAATGATAACTAAACAAACCGCCGCGCCAGCAAAAGCTGCTACAAATCCAGCTATTCGTTTCAACAAAGGAGCTGCCGACATTTTTGTTCCTGCCTGACTGGTCAGGAAAATGGAAAAAACAAAAAGAACCAGAATACCGCCAGCATATACAGTAATCTGTACGGCGGCCAAAAAATGGTAGTCCAGCATAAAATAAATTCCGGCAGTAGCCAGCAGAACAAACAACAGGCTTGTTGCCGAATGTAAAACCCGCCGAGAACTTACCGCCAGAACAGAAAACACCACGATGACCGCAGCCAATATTCCAAAAATTACTTGAGAAACCGATATATCCATATTTTCTATTTACAAACAATGTTAAACTTTTGTCGCCATTTTTTTCTTTTCCTGTAAACGCGAACCCGTGCGATTCAATTTACTTGTCAATGTCGAAAAGGTGAAAACGGCGTTTTCAAACTCAGGCGAAAATTCAATAGCTTCTGATGGACACGATATTACGCACAAATTACAAAAAGTACATTGCCCCAGATTATACATGTAAGCGTCCAATATTTTTTTCTTTTTCCCTTCAACTTCGACCATATTGGATGAAATGACTATGCTTCCGTTCGGGCAATTCATCTGGCAGATGCCGCATGCCGTGCATTTGTGTTCGTTATCTTCGTTGTGAGGCATAGTTAGCCGACCTTTGAAGCGTTCGCTGATGTGCAACGTTTTCCGGTTTTCCGGATAACACTCCGTTACCTTCGGCCGGACAAAATTTATTATGGTGACTTTCAAACCTGTCAGCAGTGAAAGAATACCGTCAATCCACGATTTTATATAGGCTATTAAACTGTTCATCAAAATAATGCTAGATAATTAAAATCAACTGTTCCCGTCTGTTATCATTTTCGGGCGCAAAAGTAGCTATTAATCTTTAGAGATAAAAAAAAATCGAAAGAAAAATATCTGATGTTTTATTTTTTGGCGTTGATACAAAAAGCATATTGTTGTTATTATCCGTTAAAACAGAGCATTAAATCTCTAATCAGCAATTGAGCATTTTTGAATTTTGAAGGAAATACAGTGCATTTATTTTTGAATGACAATGACAATGATAATGTAAAGGAGCGGCGATGTTTGTTATTTAAATTATTTAATGTACCTTTGCGCCACTTTTTGAGATACCTTCGTGTGATGGGAAATTAGGAAGTTGAGAAACTAATTTGAGTAACACATAAATTATTAGAAATGAAAACATTTGATTTAAAAGGAACCGTAAGGAAAGGAACTGGCAAGAAAGCGGCGAAAGCTGTGCGAACGGAAGGCGAAGTACCTTGTGTGCTGTATGGAGGAAGTGAAACTGTTCATTTTCAGACAAAAAGTTCGGGAATACGCAAGCTGCTTTACACACCAGACATTTATCTGATAAACCTGGACATTGACGGAAAAGTGGTTAGTGCAATCGTTAAGGAAACACAGTTTCATCCGGTGAAAGACGTTGTCTTACACGCAGATTTTCTGGAAGTTAAAGCCGATGAGCCGATTGTAATCAGCGTGCCTGTTCAGTTGGAAGGATTGGCCGAAGGCGTGAAAGCCGGCGGAAAACTCTCGCTCGAAAAACGAAAATTAAAAGTGAAAGGTCTATACAAACATGTACCTGAACGATTGGTAGTCAACGTAGAATCATTGGGATTAGGAAAAACAATTCAGGTGGGACGTCTGTTGTTCGATAATCTCACATTGTTGGATGCGAAGAATGCTGTAGTGTGCGCCGTTAAGCTGACCCGTGCAGCAAGAGGAGCAGCTGCTTCTGCCGCTAAATAATGTGTTCATTCTGAATGAAATATCTGATTGCAGGTTTGGGAAATATCGGAAAAGAATACGAAAACACCCGCCACAATATTGGTTTTATGGTTTTGGACGCTTTTGCGAAAGCGTCCAATGCTGTTTTTGTTACAGCACGTTATGGTTGCCGCACGGAATTGCGCATCAAAGGCCGGACTTTTGTGCTGCTGAAACCTTCGACTTACATGAATTTAAGCGGAAATGCCGTCCGTTACTGGCTGCAAAATGAAAACATTCCAATCGAAAATCTGCTGGTAGTTGTTGATGATATTG
>JAITHZ010000020.1 GCA_031279795.1 Bacteroidales bacterium | reverse complement strand
ACATGCTGGCGCATAAAATCCTTGGACAAGCCTGTCAAATGCTCAACGATACCCTCAATGCCAGAAAATACACGGAAATACAGTTCGGATTGATGAATTCGATCATCAACAGCGGCGACGGGCGTTCCTGCAAAACGGCGTGGAAAGTGATTCAGATTTCGGAAGAATATTTTCTGTTTCAGATATTGAATGCAAAGATAAAATCCCAAAATCTGTTGATAAGCGATCAGAAAACGTGTGAAGAAATGGTGGTCGAAATGAATGGCGTAGAACAGGCATTTTATTTTGACGTGAGTAAGATTTTTGAAACCCGTTCTCATTAATCGTTGCGTAGAAGCACGGAAAGTTCAAGGGTAAATTGTTTTATGCAGCGTCCGGACAGGAAGGCAAAATACGGTTTTTGGGGGTATCTTCTTCTGGGGATTTGTGTGTTGTGTACGGGATTGATTCTGGTTTCCCGCATCAACAGCCGTTGTTCCCCGCAAGGGCAGTACTTGCAAATTCAAAACCGATTTCTGGAAAACGAAAAACGGCTCAATGAAGCCTTCGATGCTCTGATTGCGGCAGACAGCATCTGTTCTACCGTAGATTTGGTTAACTTCTGCCAAGAACAACAGTTAGACATGCAGCAGTTGGCTTTTTTTGTTTATCAGGATAGCCTGCTGATTGGATGGTCGAGCAATCTTATCTCCCTCCCCAACACATTACTACCATACGATACAGCCGAGTTTATGAGTATTGACAACAAATGGCTGTACATAAAACGAATCAATAAAGGCAACCGTCAATACATCGGTAGCATCATTATTGCCAATAATTTCGATGATTTTCCTCATTTTGTCGAGGAGCAGTTATCGTATATCCCACTGCATAAATCGTTGGTCTCTACTTGTGAAAAAATAGTTTATAATAATCTTCATGATCCTGTTTTCAAAGTATGCATACACGGTAATATGAATATCAAAACCTCCGCCATGCTCTTGCGGATTATTTTGATATTGACCGGATGGATGCTTTTAGCGATAGCGCTGTCTCGATTTTTGCTCTTTAAGAAATTCTTTTACCGGAAACAGACGCTGATATTTGTCATCGCTTCTGTTTTTATTTTTGTAACGACAAAACTTTCCTTGCTGCTGTTCAATGATTCATCTTCCGATCTTTTCTCTCCCATCTACTATGCCTCTCATTTTGATTCTTTGGGAAAATTGTTTGTCCATGTTTTCGCCATTTTTTTGTCGGCAGCATTTTTTATGCGGTTTGCCTCTTTGAAAGCATTTTATACGCTAAATGCCAAAAGCAAAATATTCATTTGCGCGGTTTCCATATTGCTGGCTTTTTGTGTGCTGGCATGGATTTACAGACTGGTGTACGGTATCACAAACGACAGCATTGTCGTGCTTAAACCTGAATTGATCTATCAGTACGACATCCTTTCCATTGTTGCTATTCTGTCGATTGTAATGCTTTTATGGTCGGGATGTTTTGTACTGTACAAACTGCTGGCAGAAATTTTTACGATGCTACGACAAAAAGGTTTGTTTTTAGGCATTGTCGGCGGCGGACTGGGAATATTTGTCGTGGCGGCTACGGTGCTGACAAACGTCTTTTCGCATTCTGTCGGCATTTACGGTCAGTATTTGTTATTACCTGTTTTTGTGTTATTGGTTGGCGTTACGGCAATTTTTATTTACAAACGGAAAAAGTGGTATAATTTGCTTTTTCAATGCTTGCTGCTAATCATTCTCAGTTTTACGGTTTGGCTTACCGCCCGCAAGTCAGTGAAAGAACGGGAAGAAAAGTACATGGAAACGATGGCAAAAGATATCTTTTCGATGGAAGACGCTTTTCTTTCGGACGAATTTTGCGATTTGGCGGAAAAACTCGAAAAAGACAGCGCCCTTGCCGATTTATTTGCCCGAATGCCGCTTGAGACGATAGATATTCAACAATTCATCGTTTCCGAATATTTAAGTCCCTATTCAGGAAAATACAATATTCGCGTGTACGCCGGTTTGGAATCCATTCCTGAAGACGAGTTGCGGTTGGAGAAAATATTGAAAAACATTTCACCTGACGCTCAAAAAAATACAACGAGCATGTTTTTCTTTAACCATGTTGGATTCGGACGGTCGGAATACATTTTGAATCTTTTCATTCCCATTCACCGTTTTACCGACATGGGACGACTTATTGTTATTTTCAGCAAGGATGCCTACAATCAGCAGCAATCGGGTTTGGGTAAACTGCTCAGAAAGGAAATGTCTTACTTTTCTTATGCAGGTTATGAAAACGGCATTTTGGAATCCACGAGCAATCTACCCAGTGTTTCCTACCGCCGTTTGCTTGCCGATTATGCACTGGATACGATCTATTCGGGGATGAAGTTCACCTCTGACGATATGAATCACACCCTGTTTGCGTACGGACAAAAAACACTCATCATCAGTGCAGGAAACGATATTGTATGGATGCAGCTTTCTTTCATAGCCGGTTTGTTTTTGATACAGTTTGTATTTTTGATATTAGTCGGTTTTTTTCTTTCGCCTTTCAGTCATGTAAGCTTTTGGAGCTTGGACTTTAAGGAAAGCATACAACTGTACATGGCTATTTTGATTCTGCTGTCCACGTTTATTACGGGTGTTTTGTTTTTTAATTTCTTCAATCAGATTCACGAAAAGGAACATTTTGACAGCATCAATCAGTCTTTGGAACGCGTCCGGAAGGCAATATCAGTTTCGATGGCGGAGAATGATTCCATTTGCGCCTCCGACCGAAATATGTTTGAAGAAATCGAAGACGTGTTGAATCGTTTTTATGGTTCCGACCTGCCTGATATCAATATTTACAATCCTTCGGGAATGGTGGTAAAGAGTTTGGGTAAAGGAATTTTTACGGCTCAAAGAATCCATCCGTTAGCGTACAGATGTTTATTGTCCAACAGGCATGATATTGCTGTCTTTGACGAGAAGTTCGATCTTCGGTCGTACAAATCTTACTACAAAAACATTCTTAACAGCAAAGGCGAAACGATCGGATTTATCAATCATGTGTATTTCAAAAACAGAATCCAACGTCCGTTCGACCGCCATCATATTCAGTTTTTATCCCAGTTTATGAGCATCAGCATCCTCATTTTGATAGCTATTGTGGCGGCGTCGATGCTGTTGGTTAAGCGGCTGACAATTCCGTTGCACAAAGTTATCAGATACCTTTCCGAGTTTAATTCCAATCCTCGTATTATGAAAGATATGAAGAAAATAGAGTGGAACCATCATGATGAATTTGGAGAACTGGTAAAAACATACAATTTGCTTATCGAACGCATCGTGGTTTCCGCCCAACTCATGGAGCGGACGGCGCAGGAAATGACATGGAAGGATATGGCAAAACAGGTTGCACATGAAATCAAAAATCCGCTCACGCCCATTCGCCTGACAACCCAGCAAATATTGCGGGAAATCAACACCCGTCAGATAGACAAGGAAAAAATAGCACATTATCTTTCCATGATTATCGAACAAACGGACGTGTTGAACGAAATCGCTACTTCTTTTTCGGTTTTTGCCAAAATCAACCTACAAAACGGGAATCCTGAAGATTTGCTTTCCATTATTGAAAACACCATAGATTCTTATCTGGAGGGCGACAATGAAATCTTTATCGTTACTCGAAACCGTACCCTCCAAAGCCAAGCCCTCTGTTATACGAACCGCGTTCAAATTACGCAGGTATTAAACAATCTTATCAAGAATGCCATCCAGGCAGCCAAGCCGCATCAACGGCAGGATATTTGCATTTCGCTGCATCATTACGGTGATAAAATGTGGCAGATACAGATTTCCGATACGGGTACGGGAATGACGAACGAGTTGAAGGAAAAAATATTCTCGCCTGATTTCACGACCAAATCCGCCGGAACGGGTTTAGGACTGGCTTTGGTTAAAAGTATTGTCGGTTCGTGGGGAGGAAGCGTGTATTTTGAATCCACTTTGGGTATAGGGACTACATTTTTTATTAATCTGCCCAAATATGTGCCGCAGAATGAATAAAAGAAAGAGATTTCAATGGGTCAATGGCGTATTTTCCTGCCTATTTTTGGGTTTGATACGAGGATACAAGCTGTTGATTTCACCATGGCTTCCGGGTGCGTGTCGATTTGTTCCGACCTGTTCGGAATACGCACGACAAGCCATTGGCAAACATGGCGCATTCAAAGGTGGTTGGTTAGCCGTCAAACGCATACTTTCCTGTCATCCGTGGGGCGGAAGCGGCTACGATCCTGTGCCGTAAAAAGGTTGGACGTCCAATACGTTAATCATTCATTTATCAAGTCCGGGCGGTTTTGATGCGTTCTTTCGATTGCTTTTTGAAGTTCCCATTCGTTGATTAATTTTTCGTTTCCGGATAACAGAATATCAGGCACGGTCATGCCTTGAAAGTCATACGGACGAGTATAAATCGGAGCAGATAGCAATCCGTATTGAAAAGAATCGGACAAGGCGGAAGTTCCATCGTGGAGTACACCCGGAATTAACCTCACAATCGCATCGCAAAGCACCGCAGACGGCAATTCCCCGCCGGAGAGTA
>JAITHZ010000009.1 GCA_031279795.1 Bacteroidales bacterium | reverse complement strand
ACAGTGAATGTCGGTATGCCGGATACGCTGAAACTTAATGACTTGCAGAAACAGATTTCGCTTGATTATACCATCACAAGTTTTGACGAAGGATTGTATTACATACCGCCATTCGCCATATTAACCGGCAACGATACACTGTTCACCAATTCGCTCTCCCTGAAAGTGATGGATGATTTGAAGGTTGATACCGTCTCCAAACAGATTTACGACATAAAAGGCGTCATGAAGCCGGAATTTGTTTTGACCGATTACATCTATATACTTGCAATTCTTTGGTTTATACTGATTGTTTTGGCAGTAATTATCTATTTCGTTTTTGTTAAAAAGAAAAAATTAAAAACGTTGCTAAAAAAAACTAAAACTGTTCTTCCGCCACATCTCAAAGCGTTGAAAGCGCTGGAAAAAGTAAAAGAAAAAAAACTCTGGCAACAGGGATGGCATAAGGAATATTACACACAACTAACAGATATTCTGCGAATTTATCTATACGAACGATTTTCTGTCAATGCAATGGAAATGACGTCGGATGAAATACTGAACGCCATAACCGCCTGTCATGAAGCTGATTCTGCACGTGAAAACCTGCAACAAATCTTGCGATTGGCCGATTTGGTTAAATTTGCAAAATTTACCCCATTACCCGATGAAAACGATTTGAGTTACATCAACGCCCGTTTGTTTGTTAATCAAACACAACCGGAAGAAATTGTGAATAAAGAAATAACGTAAATATAAAATGTTAAGTAATCAGTAACCATGAATTTTGTACATCCCGCATATTTTTATCTGCTGCTTATTCTTATACCCATCATCGTGTGGTATATCCTGAAAAGACGTAAATCTCAGGCATCCATGCAATTATCTACAACGCGCGCTTTTGATTACGCCAAACCAACCTGGAAAGTACGGTTGAGACATTTGCCATTTGTACTGCGTATACTGGTCATTATGCTGCTAATCATGGCATTAGCTCGACCTCAATCATCCAACAGCTGGCAAAAAACATCAACCGAAGGAATTGACATCATGTTGGTTATGGACATATCAACCAGCATGTTAGCGCGAGATTTGACGCCAAACCGCGTGGAAGCAGCCAAAGCCGTTGCAGCATCATTCGTCAGCAGCCGCCCCAATGACAATATTGGACTGGTCATTTTTGCCGGCGAAAGTTTTACCCAATGTCCGATGACCATTGACCATACCGTTTTGCTGAACCTGCTGAAAGACGTTCGATGCGGAATGATAAGCGACGGAACCGCTATCGGTCTGGGGTTGGCCACAGCAGTAACCCGCCTCAAAGACAGTCAGGCAAAATCGAAAATAATCATCCTGCTGACCGACGGTTCAAACAATGTCGGCGACATAGCGCCCGTAACAGCCGCCGAGATTGCCGAATCTTTTGGAATCAGGGTGTATACCGTCGGCGCCGGAACCATCGGTGAAGCCGAAGTTCCGGTGCAAATGGCCTACGGAACGGATTACATTCGCATGCCGGTGGACATTGACGAAACAACCCTGCGCAAAATTGCAGCGACAACAGGAGGAGAATATTTTCGTGCAACCAACACCTCCACACTGAAAAATATCTATGCAGAAATAGACAAACTGGAAAAAACGAAAATCAACACACAGGAATTTAGCAAGAAATATGAAGAATATCTGCCACTGTCTTTACTGGCGCTTGTGCTGCTGTTGCTGGAAATAGTGTTGCGGAAAACCGTATTGCGGGAATTTCCATGAAACGAAAATGATTGAAAAAGGCCTTTTTAAACGAACCGAATTGCTGCTGGGTGCCGAATCAATGCGCCGAATCGCCGCCATGCGTGTGATCATATTCGGCGTGGGAGGCGTGGGAAGTTGGTGTGCCGAAAGTTTGGTACGTTCAGGGATTCGCCATTTGACAGTCGTTGATTCCGACCGTGTGTGTATCACCAACGTAAACAGGCAACTGATGGCAACGGCTAAATCTGTTGGGAAAGTAAAAGTAGATGTATTGAAAAACAGGCTAATGGAAATTAATCCTGCTGCAGAAATAATTGCGTTACAACAAATTTACAGTAAGCAAACCAGTGAATCATTCGGTCTCAACGGTTACGATTACATTATTGATGCAATTGACAGTCTGGAACACAAGGCACATTTAATCCGCGCAGCAACACAGACAGGGGCTGTATTTTTTTCATCAATGGGCGCGGCGTTGAAGATGGACGCCACAAAAATCAGGGTTGCCGAATTTTGGCAGGTCAAAGGATGTCCGCTCGGTGCGGCATTACGGCAAAAAATCAGAAAAAGCGGCAATCTTGCAAAAAAATTCCTTTGCGTTTACAGCGAAGAATTGCTGGAAAACAAAGGACAGAATTCATCCTGCGGCACAGCAAGCTGCCTGTGTCCAAAAGCAGTAAATGCTCCTGGCGACCCCAGTTTAATCAATCATGAATGGTGCTCGTCTAAAGCCCGAATCAACGGCACCGTAGCCCATACGGTGGCTATCTTCGGATTCACTCTTGCGGGACTGGTGATGCAGGACATCTGTGGAAATAAATAACAGAATATAATTTACAATAACTTAATAAAATAATTTACATGAAAAAAGTATTTAAAATAATTTTGTTAATATTGCTGGGAGTAATTGTCATTCTCACGTTTATTTTCCTGTGGAATAAATCCCGTCCAGTGATCACCGAATACGAAATCGTGAATCCGACAAAAAGCACAATTGAAAACAAAACCGTTGCCACCGGAAAAGTGGAACCAAGAGACGAAATCCTGATTAAACCCCAGATTTCAGGCATTGTGTCGGAAGTGTTGAAAGAGGCTGGGCAGATGATTAATGCCGGTGAAGTGATTGCCAAAGTGAAGGTCATTCCAGAAATTGGGCAGCTGAATTCGGCAGAATCGCGATTGCGTGTAGCCGAAATCAACCTTGCTCAACAAAAACAGGAATACGAACGGCAACAGAAACTCGCACAGTCGGGCGTTATCTCCAAGGAAGAATTTGAATCTTCCGACGCCGCCTACAAGAAAGCCATCGAAGAACGCGACAATGCAAAGGACGCGCTGGAAATTGTTCGGAATGGCATTTCATCGAAGTTTGCCAGCATCAGCAACACGCAAATCCGTTCAACCATCACGGGGATGATTCTGGATGTTCCGGTGAAAGCAGGAAATTCAGTCATTCAAGCCAATACGTTCAACGAAGGCACAACAATCGCATCAATAGCCGACATGGGCAACCTGATTTTTCGAGGCAAAGTCGATGAAACGGAAGTTGGCCGTATTCGTGAAGGAATGCCTATAAAGCTGACTATTGGCGCATTAAACAGTCATAAGTTCAGTGCTATGCTGGAATACATTTCGCCAAAAGGCACGGAAGAAAATGGCGCCATTCTGTTTGAGATAAAAGCTGCCATCCAAATTCCCGACAGCGCATATATCCGCGCAGGCTACAGCGCCAATGCCGAAATCGTGCTGGCGCGAGCCGACAGTGTGCTGGCCGTTCCCGAAAGTTCTATTGAGTTTAGCAACGATTCTGCTTTTGTTTATGTATTGAAAGCCGAAAATCCTCAAAACTTTGAGCGTAAACATATTAACATCGGATTGTCAGACGGAATCAACGTTGAGATCAAAACAGGATTAACTGCGAATGACCGTATTCGCGGAAACGCCATTGACCCCAAAAATAAAGATAAAGAAAAGAAAACGAATTAATTCCCGACTGTTATGAAAAAAAGAATTGCTGCTTTTCTTGCCTGTTGCCTGACAGGAATCTCTATAATGGCTCAGTCCGACACAAACGAATGGACATTGAAAGACTGCATTGATTATGCAATAGAACACAATATCGACATTAAACAACGGCTTCTGCAAAAGGATAATGCCGAAATAATACTCAATACCAGCCAAATGAGCCGTTTGCCGGATTTGAGTGCAAGCGTAGGTCAAGAATGGCGTTTTGGGTTTGCATCGGTACTGAATGGCGTATCTGTTGGAAATCAGGCTCAGTCGAATACCGGCTTTTCTGTGAACAGCTCCATTCCGCTGTTTACAGGTTTCCGCATCAACAACACCATTGCACGCGACAGACTTGAACTGGCGGCTGCCGTAAAAAACATGGAAAAAGCAAAAGAAGATCTGGCGCTCAACATCGTATCGCTCTACCTGCAAGCGCTTTTTAACAAGGAACTGCTGCGAGTGAACAGTGAACAGGCGGCGCTGACTGCCCTCCAGGTCACACGCACCGAATCGCTGGTGGAAGCCGGAAAAATTCCTGCGTCACAACTGTACGACATTAAGGCGCAAGTAGCTAAGGATGAATTAAATGTTGTGCAAGCAGAAAACAATGTCCTGCTTTCGCTGCTGGATTTGGCGCAATTACTGGATTTGAACGATATGGAACGTTTCGATATTCTTTCTCCCGACGCTAATCAGTTGGATAACACCAGCTCTGCAAGTTTTTTGCTTCCGGGCGATCTATACGCAAACGCAGTTACTGTTCGTCCGCACATTCTGGAACAGGAACTCAAGCTGAAAAGTTCGGAAAAATCACTCAAAGTAGCCCAATCGGGTCACTGGCCGACGCTTTCTCTCGGAATAGGTTATAATACAAGTTTTTACTATGATTACAATTCCTCGACAAATTCCTCCTTTGCCAAACAGTTCAAGGATAATTCGAGAGAATATGTCGGGTTGAATCTGAGCATCCCGATTTTCAACCGATTTGAGGTACGCAATCAGGTAAACAGCGCCCGGATTGCCATAGCGAACCAGCAATTATCGCTTGAAAACTCAAAAAAGTCGCTGTACAAGGAAATACAAACAGCCTATTACAACGCAGTCGGAGCACAGGAAAAGTACAAAGCAGCCAATCGCGCTGTAGAAGCCAGTCAGGAATCATTCCGTTATGCGCAGGAACGCTACGAATCCGGAAAATCGACCGTCTTTGAATTTAGCGAAGTGAAAACCAAACTTGTACAAAGCCTTTCTGAGCAAATTCAAGCTAAATACGACTTTATTTTCCGAAGCAAAATCCTGGATTTTTATAATGGCAAGGAAATAATGAATTAGTAAATACGAAATTTATAATCTGCATCATCTGCATCATCTGCGTACTTTTAATTCGTCACTATGAAACTCATATTTATTCTTTCCCTTTTTATTACACATGTTTCGGCCGGAGAAATTCAGTTGAACAGGATCGGCGGCAAGTCTGCAGTTACTGCGGGCATTAGTTGGGGAGCGCCTTTTGCCAAAGGAGAAGTGAATGTCGCGCAGACATTCTCATTGCAAACCGCCGACAGAAAAGAGCTTCCAGTACAGAGTTTCCCGCTGGCATACTGGCCCGACGGATCTGTAAAGTGGATGGGATTTGCTGCCACTGTTCCGGGTGACGACAGATTTTTCCTGAATGTCGAAAAATCTTCATTGACAGGAAAAATAAATGTCATTGACAATCCCGACTTTATACGGATTGAAAACGGAAAATTCTCGTGCGAGGTCAACAAAAAAGGCCAAGCATTTATCCGCAATATTTGCATTGACAACAAGATCATTTCCGAGAACGGACGCCTTGTTGCTTCACTTGAACACCGCATCGACGGTAACGGTTTTTCATACGAAAATTTCCAAAGCTCCATCAATAACGTGGAAGTGGAAGATGCCGGAAATGTTCGCGCTGTTGTTAAAATATCGGGAATTTACCGTTCGGACGAGTCGGCGCGCGAATTTTTGCCATTCACCGTCCGCCTGTATTTTTACAGCGAGACCGAAAATTTTCGCCTTGTTCATTCCTTTGTCTTCGATGGTAATCAGGAGAAAGATTTCATCAAGTCACTCGGCGTTAGCTTCGACATTCCTTTCCGTGAAGCGTCGCACAACCGCCATATCCGTTTTTCGGGCGAAGACGGCGGCCTGTGGAGCGAACCGGTGAAGCCGCTGGTTACCCGTTCGCCATTCGTTTACAGAAACGAACGAAGGCTGCTCGAAAAACAAATGTCGGGAGAACGCCTTCCCGAGATTACCGCCGTCGATTCGTCTGCCTACAGGGTTTACGGTAATTTGCCCGACTGGAACGACTACAAGCTTACGCAACTTGCCGCCGATGGATTTCAGGTAAAAAAACGTACGAACGTCCACAGTTCATGGCTCTTTGCCAATGCCGGAAGGCGCGCTTCGGGCATGGTGATGGTCGGCGATGTGAGCGGCGCTCTGGGCGTTTCGCTCAAAGATTTCTGGCAATCGTTTCCAGCTTCATTAGAAGTGAATAATGCCCGAACAGACAGGGCAAACATGAAGATCTGGCTGTGGTCGCCCGACGGAGAAGCAATGGATTTGCGCCATTACGACGTCAGTGCCCACGATTTGGACGCTACGTACGAAGATGTGCAGCCCGGACTGAGCACGCCTTATGGGGTAGCCCGAACGTCGGAACTGACTGTTTTTGTGCTTGATACTCTCCCGTCAAAAGCTGCCGCAGTCGAACTGGCGTCTTTCGGAACAAAGACGCAACTGCTCGTTTGTACGCCAACTTATCTGCACGACAAACAGGCTTTCGGTGCCTGGAGTTTGCCCGACAAAACCACGAATACAAATCAGTGGATAGAAAATCAGCTGGATAACGCCTTTTCCTTTTATCAACGAGCCGTAGACGAGCATTACTGGTACGGTTTCTGGAACTACGGCGATGTGATGCACACCTACGACGTCAGCCGTCATGTGTGGCGATACGACGTGGGCGGATATGCCTGGGCAAATACCGAACTGGCTCCGAATAACTGGCTCTGGTATTCGTTCCTGCGCACAGGCCGTGAAGATATTTTCCGTATGGCGGAAGCTATGACTCGCCACACGGCTGAGGTCGACTGCTATCATGCAGGCGACATGAAGGGCTTGGGAAGTCGGCACAATGTCTCGCACTGGGGCGACGGCGCCAAGGAAGTCCGTATTGCCCAGGCAGCATGGAAACGCTTTTATTACTACCTGACCGCCGACGAACGCTGCGGCGACTTGATGCGCGAATCGCTGGAGGCCGAAAAAGCCTTGATGTTCTACGAACCGTTGCGCATAGCCCAGCCTCGCGAGAAATTTCCCTACAGCGCTCCCACGCGCTTGCGCTGGGGACCGGACTGGCTCGCGCTGGCCGGAAACTGGATGACCGAATGGGAACGCACCGGCAATACATTTTACCGCGATAAAATCCTGGCTGGAATGAATAGCCTGATATCCTTGCCCGATAATTTGTTTACAGGTACTGGCGGGTTGGGCTATAATCCGGCAACCGGAGAAATGTCGTACGACGGAAAGCCTGACGTTACGAATAAAAATCATTTGGCTACGATCATGGGTGGTTACGAAATCTTGACGGAACTTTTTGATATGATAGATCATAAGCCTTTCCGTGAATTGTTTACCGAATATTGCCGCTACTATTCCATGCCCGAAAATGATTCGACACGTACTTCCAATACAAAAAACTGGGGTAATATTCAGTTCCGCAATCCGCGATTAACCGCCTTTGCAGCAAAAGAACTGAACGATGAGAACTTGGCCAGTCGCGCATGGAATGAGTTTTTATTTTTCCCACAAAGACCACAAAGAATTTCTACGCAAACCAATCGTACAGTCATCGCACAGGAAGGGAATGTGCAGCCCGATATCTACAGTTCGTATCGTGTTTCGCCTCCAGAAACGCTGAATCCTGTTCACGAGAATCCGTTTATCAGCACCAACGGCGTGGCACAGTGGGGATTGAACGCCATTATCATGCTCGAACTTATTGGCGATAAATTGCCTGACACGCGAAAGGATGAAAACGAAAAACTTTTCCATCAAGCCGAAAGTAAACCCTGGAAATTGCTGTTTGAGGATAACATGCAAGGAGACTGGCGGAAAAACTGGTTTCTGGATGGCGAAAAAGCAGAATTGAAAAATACAACCAACGGGTTGATTTTCCGCGCCGGAACCACGCCAGCCAATGACGCCAGCCATTCGGTGTTGTGGACAAAAAAAACATTCACTGGCGATTTGCGCGTGGAATTTGACTTCGTAAAGCGTGATACGGCAACAAAGTTCGTGAATATTCTTTACCTTTTTGCCGAAGGTAGCGGTGTGGGAGCATACAAAAAAGACCTTTTTGCGTGGAAAGATTTACGTAAAATTCCCGCCATGAAAATTTACTATGAACACATAAATGCCTTGCATATCAGTTTTGCCGCTTACGAAAACGATAATTCCGATCTGTCGCAGGATTACGTCCGCGCTCGCCGTTATTTGCCCGAACGTGGTAAAGGATTGGAAAAAACTGAACTGTTGCCCGATTATTCGCAAACTGGTCTTTTTCTGACGAATACGAAATACCATATCACCCTTATCCGTAGTCACAACGATATTTTTATGAAAGTTCAAGGTGCGGGAAAAGAGAAACTGTTTACCTGGAAAATGAATGCTGGCAATTTATCTTCAGGACGAACAGGCTTGCGGATCATGGGCGGAAGAGTTTCGGAATTCAGCAATTTCAACATATTGGGAGTTGAGAATTGAGAGTTAAAGGTTGAGAATTACGGGTTATATTTTAGATTGATAAAAAACATACTATTTTTTATTTTCGCTTAATTGTATGAAAGATGAATTGTGAATTTTTAAAAAAAAGTTATATGAAAGTAGTAGCAATAAATGGAAGTCCGCGCAAGGGAGGCAATACAGCGTATGCCATAGCGCTTGTAGGCGAAATTCTCAGGAAGGAAGGAATTGAATATGAGGAAATTCAGATTGGAGGGATGGCAATACGCGGCTGTTTGGCCTGTAATACCTGTTCGACGGTGAAAAACGAAAAATGCGCCATCACGACAGATATCCTGAACGATACGCTGCCGAACATGAAAGATGCCGACGGAATTGTCATAGCCTCGCCTGTGTACTATTCCGGCATAGCGGGGACAATGAAATGTTTCCTTGACCGGGCGTTTTATGTAGCTGCATCAAACGGAGGCTGGTTTCGACACAAGGTCGGAATGTCGATTGTTGCGGTGCGACGTACGGGAGGAAGCCTGGTCTTCAGCGGATTGAATCAATATCTGACTATTGCAGAAATGCTTGTACCAGCTTCTACCTATTGGAATGTCATTCATGGACAAAAACCCGGCGACGCTGTCGGCGATGAAGAAGGCATACAGACCTTGAAAACGCTTGCTGCCAACATGGTCTGGATGCTGAAAATGCGTGAACAGTCGAAAGCTATCGAACCGCAACAAACCAAAAAAGTGTTTACCAACTTTATTCGCTAATTTAATTAATAAAAAACATGAAAACGATTAATTTTTTTTTATTTGGAGTACTATTTATGACATTAATGAATGCCTGTATGCAGAAACATCAAAATCCGTTTTTTACGAAATGGAATACACCTTACGGAGCGCCTCCGTTTGCTGAAATTACCGTGAGTGACTACCGTGAAGCCTTTGCCAAAGGTATGGAGGAACAGTTGGCTGAAGTCGACGCTATCGTTGTCAGTACCGAAACACCGTCATTTCAAAACACCGTCGTAGCTTTCGACGCTGCTGGCCAGCTGTTGACAACTGTGGCATATGTGTTTTTTGCCGAATCCAGTTCTAATGGAACACCAGAAATACTGAAGCTGGAAAGCGAGATGACGCCTTTGCTGGCTCAGCACAACGACAGGGTGATGATGAACAAGCCGCTGTTCGACAAAATTTCGTATGTAAAGGAACATACGCCCGATTCAACTCTGACGGCGGAAGAACGCATGTTGCTGAACGAAATTTATCGTCAGTTTATTCGCAATGGGGTTAATCTTCCTGAAAAAGAAAGAAATGAACTGAAAACGATCAACGAAGAACTGGCGAAACTGCAAAATAAATTTGCACAGAATATTCTGGCAGAAACCGGATCTTATCAACTGGTTGTTGGAAATACATCCGATTTGGCCGGATTACCACAGGACGTGGTCGCCGGAGCTGTCAGCCGTGCCGAAAAATCCGGATTAACCGGAAAATGGGTTTTCGGGCTGGACAACCCAAGCATCATGCCGTTTCTGGCTGCAAGCGAGAACAGGCATTTGCGTGAGGAAATATTTAATGCATATCTGAATCGCTGCAACAACAATAATGAATACGACAACAAGGAAATCATAAAAAACATCCTGATTCTGCGAAAACAACAGGCTATTTTGCTTGGTTACAAAGATTTTCCCGATTATATACTGGAAAAAAGAATGGCCAAAAACGTAGCTAACGTGTATGCACTGCTGGATAAAGTCTGGCCGTCGGCCATTGCCAGAGCAAAAGAAGAACTGGCAGGAATGCAGGCGCTGGCAGGCGACAGCGTACAGTTCTCCAGCTCCGACTGGCGTTTTTATGCCGAAAGACTGAAAGCCGAAAAATATAATGTTTCCGAAGAAGAAATGCGTCCGTATTTTCAGGCTGAAAACGTGGTGAACGGCATGTTCTGGACTGCTGGCAAACTCTTTGGTATTACATTCCGCGAAGAGACAAACATACCGAAACCCAATACCGACGTCCGGACGTTCGTATGTGTCGATAAAGACGGTGTTACGGAACTGGGCATACTGTTCATTGACCTCTATGCGCGTCCAGGCCTGAAAACCGTTGGCGCATGGTGCGGAACGTATCGCGATACCTACCGCGACACTGCCGGAAAACGTGTATTGCCGCTGACTTACGTCGTTTGCAACTTTACGTCGCCTGTCGGTAATGAACCGTCGCTGCTGACTGCCGACGAAACGGAAACATTTTTCCACGAGATGGGGCATGCATTGCACAATCTGTTCAAACAAACAGCTTACCATGCTACTTGCGATGTTCTGTATGATTTTGTTGAATTTCCATCGCAATTTATGGAACACTGGGCATTCGAGCCGGAAGTTCTTGCCAATTATGCAAAGCATTACCAAACAGGTGAAATTATTCCACAAGCTCTGGTTGATAAAATGCAGGCTTCGGCAAAATACGGACAGGGATTTGCCACAACAGAATACCTGGCAGCTTCGTACCTTGACATGGATTACCACGTTGCAACTTCTCCCGAATCAATTGATATTCTTGATTTTGAAAAACAAACACTGGAAAAGCGCGGATTGATAACGCAAATTACGCCCAGATACCGGAGCACGTATTTCAAACATACTTTCGAAGGTGGATATTCTGCCGGCTATT
>JAITHZ010000319.1 GCA_031279795.1 Bacteroidales bacterium | reverse complement strand
GCTGATTTTTCAGCCCGGAGAAGAAAAATATCCAGGAGGAGCCCGCTTGATGCTGGAAGACAATGTGTTCGACGGTTGCGAACCTGAACGGATTCTTGCTCAACATGCGTTTATGGATTTGCCTGCTGGCGTTGTTGGATTTACGCCGGGCACGGTCATGGCTTCTGCCGACGAAATCCATCTCGCAGTGAGAGGGCGCGGCGGACACGCAGCTATGCCGCATCTGCTGGATGATACTGTTCTGGCTGGGTCGCAGTTAATCGTTGCATTGCAGCAGGTTGTCAGCCGACGATCTAATCCATTCAAGCCGATGGTGCTTTCGTTTGGCAAATTCATTGCCAACGGCGCTACAAATGTGATACCTGACGAAGTTGTCATTTCAGGCACGCTTCGCTGCATGGACGAGGAGGAACGCAAACATGCCAAAGAAACCATTGCCGATATCACCGCCACAGTGTCGAATGCCTTCCATTGCACATGCGATATCAATATCAAGCACGGTTACCCAACGGTGGTAAATGACGAAGCAGTAACGGCCGACGCTACACGATTTGCACGCGAATACCTGGGCGAGGACAATGTCGTTGCGTATCCAGTACGAATGACCAGCGAGGATTTTGGTTTTTTTTCAGAGAAATATCCCAGTACATTTTATCGCTTTGGCATAAAAAGCAATGCCAACGCAGGGCATGGTCTGCTGCATACATCTACGTTTTTGATTGACGAAGAAGCCCTGAAAACCAGCGTCGGCGCCTTTGCATACATTGCTTTGAGGCACTTTTTGAATTAAGAATTAATTACGAATATTACGAATTTTGATGAAAAATTTGCACTATCATTTGCTTGCGCTGTTCACAACCATCGTTTGGGGCACAACATTTGTATCAACTAAGGTGTTACTGCAACATGGATTGACGCCAGCAACCATCTTTTTTTATCGCTCGCTGGCAGCATGGCTGATTATCTGGGTAGTAAGCCCGAAACGGCTGTGGGCCAACAGCCTGAAAGATGAGTTTATGTTCCTGCTTTTAGGCCTCACAGGAGGTTCTGTATATTTTTTGGCCGAAAATACAGCGCTGAAATATACCTTAGCTTCAAATGTTTCGCTCATCATTTGCACTGCGCCTTTGGCTACAGCTTTCCTTTCGCATCTGTGGGTAAAGGGCGAAAGATTGAGAAAAAATTTAATCTGCGGCTCTCTCCTTGCACTCACCGGCGTAGCGTTAGTGATTTTTAACGGTAATTTTATTTTAAAACTCTCACCTTTGGGCGATATACTGACCATAACTGCGGCTTTTCTTTGGGGTTGCTATACAATTTTTCTCAAGCGCCTGGATGCCAAATATCCGATTTTATTTATCACGCGAAAAGTATTTTTTTACGGCTTGCTTACCCTCTTGCCGTCTTTTTTCTTTTCGCCTCTGATTACTGACCTCACCCTGCTCACACGGCCTGTGGTGTTGTCCAATCTGCTTTTTCTTGGAATAATTGCCTCCATGCTTTGCTTCTACCTTTGGAATATTGCGCTAAAACATTTGGGCGCTATACGGACAACCAATTATATTTATTTCACGCCCATAGTTACCCTTATCGCTTCTTTTCTGTTCATTGACGAAAAAATAACGCCCATAGCATTACTCGGAGCAGCCTTTGTTATCGGGGGCGTTTATTGGGCAGAGTTGAAAGTTGAAAATTGAGTATTTTTGTGTAAAAATGTATCTGTTGATTGCCAAATAAATTAATTTACTAACTTTGCACCCGTTTTTTGGAAATAGAAACGCCATAATAATTTTTGAAAGATGAATAAAAATGTCGTTATTGTAGAGTCGCCGTCGAAAGCCAAAACTATTGAAAAATTTCTGGGAAAAGACTACAAAGTACTATCAAGTTATGGACACATCAGGGATTTAAAAAAGAAAGGTTTCGGAGTTGACATAGCACACAACTACATGCCAGAGTATGAAGTGCCTGTGGATAAGAAAAACTTAGTCGCCGACCTGAAAAAACAAACCAAAACAGCTGAAATCGTATGGCTGGCTTCTGATGAAGATCGCGAAGGAGAAGCCATTGCATGGCACCTGTCAGAAGTATTGAGTTTGACTGAGAAAAATACGAAACGAATTGCTTTTCACGAAATTACAAAGTCTGCAATTTTAGACGCCATCGCCCATCCCCGCAACATCGACAAGGATTTGGTGGATGCACAACAGGCAAGGCGTGTCCTTGATCGGATTGTCGGATTTGAACTCTCACCTGTGCTTTGGCGGAAAGTCAAGCCAGCGCTTTCGGCAGGCCGTGTTCAGTCGGTTGCAGTTCGTCTGATTGTAGAACGGGAACGGGAAATCATGTCCTTCAACACAGAAGCGTCCTACCGAGTTTCGGCAATTTTTACCGTAACCGGCAAAGATGGCGAACCGGTAGAACTGAAAACAGAACTGAACCGCCGCCTGAAAACTAAAGAAGAAGCGCTCGCCTTACTCGAAAAATGTAAAACAGCTTCTTTCTCTATAGAAGACATTGTGACGAAACCAGCCAAAAAGTCACCAGCTGCTCCATTTACCACATCCACGCTGCAACAGGAAGCGGCGCGGAAGCTGGGCTTTTCGGTCACGCAAACGATGGTCGTTGCTCAACGGCTCTACGAATCGGGAATGATTACCTACATGCGTACCGACTCCGTGAACCTGTCGAATCTGGCCATCAGCGCTTCCAAACAGGAAATTCTGGCTTCGTTCGGCGAAAAATACCTGCATTCCCGTAATTTTCAGACAAAAACCAAAGGCGCTCAGGAAGCTCACGAAGCAATCCGTCCAACTTACATGAACAACTCCACTGCCGGAGAATCGCTTCAGGAAAAACGACTTTACGAACTCATCTGGAAACGCACCATCGCTTCGCAAATGAGCGACGCCGAACTGGAAAAAACAACCGCAACCATCGCCATTTCCAATCATGCCGACAAATTCCTTGCCGAAGGCGAAGTACTGAAATTTGATGGATTCCTGCGCGTCTACCTCGAATCGGCCGACGACGAACCGGAAAATCAGGAAAATGAAAGCGGGTTGCTGCCCCCTTTAACAAAAGGACAAATGCTGGCAATGAACAGCGTCCAGGCAATGGAACGCTTTACACAGCGCCCGGCACGCTACACCGAAGCAAGCCTTGTACGAAAACTGGAAGAATTGGGCATCGGACGTCCGTCGACATACGCGCCGACCATTTCCACCATCCAGCAGCGCGAATATGTGGAAAAAGGCGACCGACCGGGAGAACAGCGTTCCTGTAATGTGCTAACATTAAAAAAACAAAAAATTACGGATGTTACAAAATCCGAAGTTTTCGGCGCAGAAAAAAGCAAACTGTTTCCAACGAATATAGGCATAGTTGTCAATGATTTTCTGACCGATTCCTTCCCGAACATACTGGACTACAATTTCACCGCAAACGTAGAAAAAGAGTTTGACAACGTTGCCGAAGGAAAACTGGAATGGACGAAAGCCATCGACAGCTTCTACAAAGTGTTTCACCCAGTAGTGGAAGCGGCTATGGCCACTAAAAAAGAAACAAGGGTAGGAGAGCGGATTTTAGGCACAGACCCGAAAACTGGACGGCAAGTGTCGGTTAAAATCGGGCGATTTGGCCCCGTTGCTCAAATTGGTACTGCAGACGAAGAAGAAAAGCCCATCTTCGCCTCGCTGACCAAAAACCAAATGATGGAAACAATTTCGTTGAACGATGCACTTGAACTCTTTAAATTGCCGCGTACTCTGGGCAATTTCGAAGAAAAAACAGTCGTTGCTGCCGTCGGACGGTTTGGACCCTATATCCGGCACGATTCGAAATTCGTTTCTATTCCCAAAGGAAAAGATCCACTCGAAATTTCGCTCGCCGAAGCCATTGAACTCATTGAGGCCAAACGCGAACAGGAAAAAAACAAACGAATCAAAACGTTTACAGAAGATGCTGCACTCGAAATCCTGAATGGCCGCTACGGTGCTTATATCGCTTACAATGGTGGCAATTACAAAATACCAAAAAGCCAAAAAGCTGAAGAATTGACTTTTGCCGACGCCATGGAAATTGTCAATAAAACAAAGCCAACTAAAAGTTCAGTCAAAAAAGCAACAAAAAATGCTTCGACAACGTCATCAGCAAAAAGCAAATCACCGGTAGCAAAAGGCAAATCGAAAAAGAAGTAAAATGAAATACGCAGTTTGACTCACTGAAATTAAATTGAAACACATAAAACACATAAAAATGAAAAAACCTACACTTTTTGTCCTTGCAGCAGGCATGGGAAGCCGTTACGGGGGATTAAAACAAATGGACGGACTTGGGCCGAATGGAGAAACTATCATGGATTATTCCATTTTCGATGCGATTCGCAGCGGATTTGGAAAAGCTGTTTTTGTCATCCGGCACAGTTTTGAGCAGGATTTTCAGGAAAAAATCATCCGCAAATATAAAGATAAAATTTCGGTTGAACTTGTATTTCAAGAACTTGATTATCTGCCGGAACGATTTGTGCTGAATCCAGAACGGGTGAAGCCCTGGGGGACAAACCATGCAGTATTGATGGGGAAAGATGTTATCAAAGAGCCGTTTGCCGTTATTAATGCCGATGATTTTTATGGCCGCGAAAGCTTTGAAATTCTGGCCAGTTACTTAATGCAGCTCAATGGAAAAGAAAACGACTATTGCATGATTGGCTATCGCGTAGGAAATACCTTGTCGGAAAGTGGCGCTGTCGCTCGCGGTATATGCGAAAAAGATGCCGGAGATTTCCTGACTTCTGTCGTAGAACGAACTCATATTGAGCGAATTGATGGAAAAATTATGTATAAGGATGAACAGAACAGACTGACGGAAACTGACGAAAATACACCTGTTTCCATGAATATGTGGGGATTCACGCCCGACTATTTCGAACATTCATCCCAGATATTTGTCGATTTTTTGAACAAAAATCAGAGCGACAACAAGGCTGAGTTTTTCATCCCATTAGCTGTAAATGAACTTATTCAAGCAAAAACAAGCCGAGTTAAAGTACTGGATACACCCGCCAAATGGTTTGGCGTTACATACGCCGACGACCGCCCGCTGGTTGTAGAAAAAATCAACGATTTGATACAAAAAGGTATTTATCCTGTTAAATTATTTTGAAAATGAAATAATAATGTGTACATTTGCAACCGGATTTTGTATCATATTACAAAAGTTACGAAACTTTTCCTTGATTAACCATTAGTCTTTACCCATTTATCTAATTTTCAATTAATAAAAATTTTGCTTATGTTAAACGAAAAATTTGGAATCAATGCCGGACTTGTCTGGAATTTGCTGAATGAAAAAGGCGCATTGAGTTTTAAAGAACTCAAAAAAAACACAAAACTTACTGAAAAAGATTTGTATGCCGCATTTGGCTGGTTAGCCAGAGAACAAAAAGTCCGTTTTACCGATGAAAGTGGCGAGCTGGTTATAGCTCTCATTTAATGCAACTCTAAACTAAACGAAAACCACATTCACATACGGATGTGGTTTTCGTTTTGGATTCAGTTATATTATCAATACATATAATCAAAAAATATTTTAATAATCACGAAAGAATATGCCGGTAGAATTGTTTCTTTAATTTCAGAAAGCGACAATGACCGACGTAATGGCTGTTCTATTCGGATGCCCGCTTTGCCGGTTAAGACGATTTCCTGTGCGAATGTAGCTCCGTTGGCAGCATTATTCCAGTCAATTTTAACAAGTATTGGTACCGGATAAACATTTATCATTTTGACAATCAACACATTCGTATGGCTGTTTTTGACAACGGAACACGCAATGCGCTTTGTTTCTGCTAAACTGGAAATATCAGTCGGCAAATAAATATCGCCAGCATTATCAGTGAACAGTTTATGGACATAATAATCATAATCTGCAAAATTGACGGTCGTATCGCTGTTAC
>JAITHZ010000193.1 GCA_031279795.1 Bacteroidales bacterium | reverse complement strand
TTGCCCCACGCTATTGATTGAAAGGCTTTCAGCCTTAACTTGATGACATTGAGCTAAAGCATACGGTTAATAAAGTATCGTCCCGCAAATATAGGGACTTACCGTTACACGTTATTTATTTTGTATCCTTTATCGCAGATCATTTCCAATCATTTCCAGCAAATCATCTTCCGAAATAATTTTAATTTCAAGTGATTGCGCTTTTTCCAGTTTGGCTGGTCCCATGTTTTCGCCTGCAAGCAAATAATCTGTTTTTTTTGATACAGAGCCGGAATTTTTTCCGCCGTGCTGTTCAATCAGTGTTTTGTATTCATCGCGGGAATGACGGGTAAATGTTCCGCTGATAACGAATGTTTTTCCCTGCAGTCTGTCCGTTTGTCCAGAGAGGGATTCTTGGCCGAGCGACAGTTGCAGTCCGGCTGCTTTCAGCCGTTCAATCAACATGCGGTTTTGTTCCTTTTCGAAATAAGCAATCAGACTTTGCGCAATACGGACTCCTACTTCGTCAATTTGCAGCAGATCGTCTTCTGTGGCCTGCTGGATGAGCTCCAGATTTTTCATGTTTCGTGCAATTTTTTTTGCTACTGTCTCGCCAACGAAACGGATACCCAAGCCAAACAACAGCCTTTCAAAAGGCGTTTGTTTCGATTTTTCGATTTCTGCCAGCAGATTTTTCGCCGATCTTTCTCCCAGTCGTTCGAGCTTTGCCAATTCTTCCCAGCGAAGGTCGTACAGGTCGGCAATATCTTTGAGCATGCCAATCCGGTACAGCAGGTCGATGGTTTCGCTGCCCAGCCCGTCGATGTTCATAGCTCGGCGGCTGACAAAATGCTCAATACGTCCCTTAAGTTGAGGAGGACATTCGGTTTCGTTCGGGCAGTAATGCGCCGCTTCGCCTTCGATACGAAGAAGTTGTGCGCCACATTCGGGACATTCCCTGACGAACATCACTTTTTCGCCCTGTCCTGCTGCACGAGCGTCCAGATCAACGCCAACGATTTTGGGAATGATCTCTCCTCCTTTTTCCACAAATACCTTGTCATCAATGTGTAAATCAAGTTCTTCAATTATGTCGGCATTGTGCAGCGAAGCTCTTTTTACCGTAGTTCCCGACAGCAGAACAGGATCAAGATTGGCAACCGGCGTAACCGTTCCTGTTCGTCCTACCTGGTAACTGACCGAACGAAGCGTGGTCACTGCCCGTTCTGCCTGATATTTATAGGCAATAGCCCATCGTGGCGACTTTGCTGTGAATCCTAAATTACGCTGTTGATGCAATGAATTTACTTTCAAGACAATCCCGTCGGTGGCGACTGGCAGGTTTTTGCGTTCCGTATCCCAATAATTAATGTAAGCGGCAATTTCCTCCAGTGTAGCACATTTTTTTACCGCTTCGGAAACTTTAAATCCCCAGTATTTTAATTTTTGTAAATTATCGAAATGATTGTCAGTCGGCAAATTTTCGCCCATAAGGTAATAAAAATAAGCGTCTAATTTGCGGGTTGCCACGATGGACGAGTTTTGCAGTTTTATCGTTCCAGACGTAGCGTTTCGGGGGTTTGCAAACAGCGGTTCTTCTTGTTTTTCCCGTTCTTTGTTCAGGGCGTCGAATACATGCCAGGGCATCAAGATTTCGCCCCGCACTTCGAACGAGGCGGGAAAATCGTCGCCCACCAGTTTCAGAGGAATGGTGCGGATGGTGCGGATATTTTCCGTAACATCGTCACCCTGAATACCATCTCCGCGAGTGACCGCCCGCGACAGCGCTCCATTTTCATACAGCAGCGAAATGGATGTACCGTCGTATTTCAGTTCACAAACAACATCAAAGTTTTCATTAAGTCCCCGTTTGACGCGTTCATAAAAATCGCGAATTTCACCTTCCGAATAAGTATTTGCCAGCGAAAGCATCGGATAACGGTGTTGCATCTGGTTGAATGTGTTGTTGATATCGCTTCCTACCCGCTGTGTTGGTGAATTTGCATCGTACAGATCGGGATTTGCCTCTTCCATCTTTTGCAACTCATTCATTTTCAGGTCAAATTCATGGTCGGAAATAATTGGGGCCGATAATACATAATACCGGTAATTGTGTTGATGCAACTCTTCACGAAGCGCCAAAATGTGTTGTTTTACAGCTTCTTCCATAAGTAATTAATATCTTTAATCTTTAAACTATTATTTTACTGGAATTTTCCGAATACGTTCGGCATGTCTTCCGCCATCAAAACTGGTTGAGAGGAAAGTGTCCACAATTTTTTTGGCTTCATCTGTCGAGATAAAGCGTGCCGGAAGGGACAGAACATTTGCGTCGTTGTGCGCTCTGGTCAGGCGGGCGATTTCCGGTTCCCAGCACAAGGCAGCGCGAATGCCCTGATGCTTGTTCATGGTTATGCTGATTCCGATGCCTGTTCCACAAATACCGACGCCAAAACGACATTCGCCTTTTTCTACCGCTGTAGCCAGCGGATGGCCAAAATCGGGATAATCTGAACGTTCGGACGAATTTGCGCCAAAATCTTTTACCGTGTATCCGTTTTTTTCCAGCCAGGGAATCAATTCCCGTTTCAGTTCAAAGCCTGCGTGGTCGGATGCTATACCTATAGTCGTTGACATAGTTTCTTTGGTTTCAGACAAAAATAAGCCAAAAGAAGCCAACATTGACAAAACAAATTCAATTAACGTCAGCTTCCTTTGTCTTTATTGTCTATAAAGTTATTTTCCTAAAAAACGTATTATATTTCTGTAAACTGTTTCGGCTGTGAAACCGAATTTTTCGTCCAGCACCTTGAATGGCGCAGAAAAGCCGAAATGTCCCAGTCCCTGCACGGTTCCGTTTTTGCCGACCAGACGCGCCAGTGTCGAAGGCAATCCTGCTGTAAGACCAAAAACCGGTGTATTTGCTGGAATAACTTCCTGTTGATAATCGGCAGCCTGATTAAAGAACAGACCTTCCGACGGCGCCGAAACTATCTGAACATTCAGTCGATTGCGTTCAGACAACAGTACAGCAGCCTCTACCAACGTCGCTACTTCCGAACCATTTGCTACCAGAATGACATCGGGGCTTTCCGCTTTCTGTACAATGTAAGCGCCTTTTTCCGACTGCAACGCTTCCTGATAACGATTGCCGGAATTGGCAGGCAAATTCTTGATGTTCTGGCGGGAAAGAATCAATCCGGTAGGAGTATCGGTGTTTTCCAGCGCAAGTTTCCATGCAACAGTCGTTTCAACAACGTCGGCTGGACGAAGCACGAGCATACTGTTTTTTCCATGATGATTTTTCAGTTGTTCCATCAGGCGAATTTGCGCTTCCTGTTCAACTGGCTGATGCGTCGGGCCATCTTCGCCCACGCGGAAGGCGTCGTGCGTCCAGATGTATTTCACTGGAAGCTGCTGCAATGCTGCCAGACGAACAGCCGGCTTCATGTAGTCGGAAAAGACGAAAAATGTACCGCAGGCGCAAATCAGTCCGCCGTGCAGAGCAATGCCATTCATGACAGTCGCCATCGTCAGTTCGCAAACACCAGCTTGCAGGAATGCGCCGGAAAAGTCGCCGTTTTTGAAAGCGTGTGTATTTTTCAGAAATCCATCCGTTTTGTCGGAATTAGCGAGATCGGCAGAGGCAACAATCATGTTCTCAATCTGTTTTGCCAATACGCCAAGAATCGTAGCCGACGCTGTGCGTGTGGCCTGATCGGGTTTTTGTTCTATAGCTGCAAAATTGATATTCGGTATTTTTTCCGAAAAAAACTGTTCCCATTTAGCGGCTAACGCCGGATTTTCTTTTTCCCAGTTTTCCTGAACCGCGTACTTTTCTGTAACAATTTTTCGCAGTTCATCTGCACGGTTTGCATACAGAGCTTCTACTTCGGGGAAAATACAAAATGGAGCAGCCGGATTTCCACCCAGATTTTCAATAGTTTTTTCAAAAGACGCGCCAGCTTCGCCCAATGGCATTCCATGCGTAGCCGTCTGGCCTTCGTAATTTGAACCGTCGTCTTTTACTGCACCCTTTCCCATGATGGTTTTTCCGATGATAATCGTTGGACGCCGGGTTTCGGCATGTGCCTGCGTCAAAGCTTCACGGATTTGCTGCGCATTGTTTCCATCAATCGAAATGACGTTCCATCCCCATGATTCATATTTCTTTGCGGTATCTTCGACGGTTACAGCTTCAGTTTTGGTAGAAAGCTGTACCCCGTTGCTGTCGTAGAAAAGGATGTAGTTGCTCAGTCCCAGATAGCCGGCCAGTCGTCCGGCGCCCTGCGAGATTTCTTCCTGTATGCCGCCGTCGGAAATAAAAGCGTATGTTTTGTGCGAAAGCCATTCGCCGAAACGTGCAGCCAGAAAACGTTCGGCTATTGCAGCGCCGACGCCCATTGTATGTCCCTGTCCGAGCGGACCGGAAGTATTTTCCACTCCGCGTCTCACGTCCACTTCGGGATGGCCGGGAGTAGGGCTGCCCCATTGCCGGAACTGCGCAAGTTCGTTCATCTCATATTTTCCGGTCAAAGCCAGTGTTGCATACAACATTGGCGACATGTGTCCGGGGTCAAGAAAAAAACGGTCACGATTGCTCCACGCTGGATTGTCGGGGTCGTGAACCAGAAATTCGGTGAACAGAACATTGATAAAATCTGCTCCGCCCATAGCGCCGCCGGGATGTCCCGATTTGGCTTTTTCTACCATTGACGCCGCAAGAATGCGAATGTTATCCGCTGCAGCATTGAGAGTTTTAAAATCATTCATTTACTTGTCATTTTTTAATATGGCACAAAATTAATATGAAAATGCCAATATAAATACTATTTCTATTTTTTGAGTAACCTGTGAATTGTCGCTATTTTTTGTTTAATATTGTTCTTGTTCGTTGGGATAATCCGATGATTTTACATCGGCAACGTATTGCTGTACAGCCGAATGAATATCGTCGGCAAGGTTGGCGTATCGACGGAGAAAACGGGGAGAAAAGTCTTTATTCAAGCCCAGCATGTCGTGCATGACCAGTACCTGTCCATCGACGTTGCCTCCAGCGCCAATGCTGATTAAGGGTATTTGCAGTTCGGAAGCAACCTGTCCTGCCAGTTTTGCCGGTATTTTTTCCAGTACAATGGAGAAACAGCCAGCGTCTTCTAATAAATGAGCGTCTTCCAGCAGTTTGCAGGCTTCTGCTTCGTCTTTTGCCCTAACGGTGTATGAGCCAAATTTATTGATGGATTGCGGTGTTAATCCCAAGTGTCCCATCACTGGGATGCCCGCCGATAAGATGCGCTTGAGCGATTCCAGAATTTCCTTCCCGCCTTCGAGTTTCACACAGTCGGCATTCGTTTCTTTCATGATGCGAATGGCCGATGCGATGGCCGTATCGGGGTTTCCCTGATAAGAGCCAAAGGGCATGTCCACGACAACCAATGCGCGTTTAACAGCGCGAACTACCGATTTCCCGTGATAAATCATTTGGTCGAGCGTAATCGGTAGCGTAGTAACATTTCCCGCCATAACGTTTGAAGCCGAATCGCCTACCAGCACAACATCCACACCTGCTTGATCTATCAATTTTGCCATCGTATAGTCGTAGGCTGTAAGCATGGCTATTTTTTCGCCGTGCTGTTTCATTTCTGTCAATCGCTGTGTAGTTATTTTTCTTGCGTCATTGTGTATTGACATTATCTGTTGTTTTTATTTTTAATTAAA
>JAITHZ010000121.1 GCA_031279795.1 Bacteroidales bacterium | reverse complement strand
ATGAACATCAGCAACACAGTTTCGCCAGATACTGTAAAAAACAGCGACAAAACACTGTGGGCGAAAACATAACACACACCGTTGATTTTGTGTGCCATCGATGTAGTATGCTCATTTTTGATAAAGAACAAGCCACGTTTGAAATAGGCATTGTACAGTTTTTCGGAAAAATGACAGAACAGGGAATTTACATATTTCACCTGAAAAGCGCCTATCCGAATGCTTATCAGATTCTTCAGAACAATAACTATGAGAACAAGCACGCATAAAACGGTGAAAAAAAGGGAGTGATACTGTATATTCAGCAGCAGGTAAATTTTTTCCAGCGCTTGGTAATTTTTAATTCCTTGCGGATCAATTACCAATATCAACAGCGGAATTAAGGCGGTCAATCCTGCAAAATTCAGCAATGCACGCAACACGACCGAAGCGGTTACCCACAATCCTCTGCGCCGGTAATTTTCAGGCAATAATGCGATAACTTGCTTGATTTTCATAGATCAATAACATTAGCATCAGCCAGTTGAGTAATCCAAGCCTGCGCATCGGTTGCAGCTGTACGCTCGTCAACATGGAAATATTCCTCAATCAAGCGTGAAACATCTTCCAGCGTAAATTCCTTTTCAGCAAGCTCTTTCCACAACAATTCAGCAGAAGGATTGAATGAAATTACTTTTGTCATATCCGTCGTATTTTTTCCCTGAACAATCAGTACACGTTCACCAGCAATATCTTTGATCTTATAGCCATTTTTTATTTTCATAATTTACATATTATTTATTATATATTACACAACAGGTTTTAAAATAAAAAGGATAAAGCGTCGATAAGGCAACAGAGAATACCACAAATGCCAATACTTATATATTAATGTACTATGTACCGGAATCTCTTTACCGCCGGGACGAATAATACTGCGAACGATTCCGACCACATCCTTCGTGCTGACTTTTTCATGATTGACAAGCGAACCATCTCCTTGAATCAGAAGTTCTTCTTCGTTTCGACCAACGATCCGATGCAGAATATGCCGACCATGATAACGAAACAGCACGACTTCGCCCGGCAACAATTCCTCTCTCCGACAAGGTGATAATACAATTTTGTCCTTTTTTTCGCGCAAAAATGGCAACATGCTTTCTCCCTTCATTTTCAGAATGACGTTTTCGCCTGCAGCAATCAGTCGTTCAACTTCTTCAAAGAATATCCGGTTGGGAATAATCATAGGCGTCCGTCGTCTTTCAATGAGGAATAGACCAGTCGGGCAGCATCCGCATCAGGCAGGCAGGCCAGCGAGTAAACGGGAACTTGCTGCAAAATGTCCGAAATCATGCTGTGAATCATGTTGGCAAGAATTTCGTCATAAGCAAAACAGGGCGGACATGAAGGCAGCAAAGCGCCGATAGACGTCCTTCTGTCAAGTTTCACAATTTCGTTTTTGGGCGCTTGTCGAAGACGAACAATAGCAGCCACCGGCGTTTCTTCGTTTTTGAAACAAGGGGTTTTTCCGCTCCATGGCGAGCCGCATACCCGTAATTCCGGTTGCGTTCGCATGAAAGGACTGTCGTCGTTCAACAGGCTCGAACCAGGTATATGTTTGAGCCACAAGCTTGTATGCGTGCTTTTCCCCGTTCCGGATTCACCGAGAAAAAGTATGGATTTGCCTGAATGGGTGATGGTTGATGCATGTACTGAGGTAACATGCCGGTGTGCCGCTGCAACGCCAAACGCCATCCACACTCCAAACCGCAGCAGATAACTGTCGGTATGGAGATTAATATTGGTGATTGCCCGAAATCTTCCGTCTTCATGGTGAATTTCCACCAGCAAAGGCGCACCTTTGGATGGCATCATCCTGAAAAACCATACATTGCCTTTCCGCGTAAAATGGCAAGGCGTACTGTCTTCAAGAACGAAATCGTATAAAATATCTATATCCCAATTGGTTAGAGTTTCTCCCAGATAAATAGAAAGTAGTGCGTCAGACGCTATTTCTTCCACAAGGAATTTGGAAAAACCTGCAATGTGGTTCAACTCGCCACCGTAAACATTAATACGTTGTCCAGCAATAGAGTATATGCAAAAAAAAATCATAAGCAAATCATTCTTTTAATCGGTACAAATATATAAAATTATTTCCAATTCATAGCCATTTTAATGTTAAAATACATCATTTGTATTTCTCACCAAAGAATTAACTTAAATAAATTGGCTATATTGAAACTTATACAGACATCGTTCGTCATACCTTTAAACAGATGCAAGAAAACGTTTTTAAAAATACTATTTTGCCGCTGAAAGACAAGCTTTTTCGCTTTTCATTACGTATTTTAAACAATGCCAGTGAAGCGGAAGATATTGTTCAGGATGCAATGCTGAAAGTTTGGCGGAAACGTGACGAATGGGATAAAATTGATAACATTGAGGGTTATTGTTATCAAACTGTGAAAAATTTAGTGTGGGATAGAATTCAAAGTAAAGATTATCAGAATGAAAGTTACGAATTGCAATTGCATGATTCCCCCGAAGAACAGAATCCCCATTCGAAATTGGTGAATGACGAACAAATCCGACTCATTCATGAATTGATTGCAACGTTACCGGCGGCACAAAAGGTTGTCAGTTGGTGCCAGACAGAGTACTTTGCATACATTGTCCTTCCGCA
>JAITHZ010000069.1 GCA_031279795.1 Bacteroidales bacterium | reverse complement strand
GGTATCGGCACAGAATTGTATGCCCGATTGACAGAACTCAGCAAAGAAATCGGTGCACATCTGCTGATCGGCATAGTAGCTTCGCCAAACCCGCAGAGTCGGCGACTGCACGAAAAATTCGGCTTCAAGCAAGTCGGGTGTCTGAAAGAAGCCGGATATAAGTTCAACACATACATTGATATAGAAATTTGGCAATTAATATTATAAATAAAGCAAACATGAAATATTACAGTACAAACAAAAAAGCTCCGAAAGTATCTCTGCAAGAGGCTGTTGTGAAAGGATTAGCGCCGGACAACGGATTGTATATGCCCGAAACGATATGCCGTTTACCAGATGATTTTTTTTACACTATCATCAATGCTTCTTTCCAAGAAATAGCCACCGAAGTTGCATACGCTTTCTTTGGCGAGGATATTGAAGCTAAGACATTGAAAGACATTGTGTATGACACTTTGAATTTCGATGTCCCGCTTGTTCCCGTCAAGGGCGAATCAACCATTTACAGCCTTGAACTTTTTCATGGTCCGACATTAGCGTTTAAGGATGTGGGCGCACGGTTTATGGCACGCTTGCTGGGCTGTTTTATCCAAGATGAAGGACAAGGCGCTGTCAATGTGCTTGTTGCTACGTCTGGAGATACGGGTAGCGCCGTTGCAAACGGTTTTCTGGGTGTGGATGGAATTCATGTCAATGTACTGTATCCCAAAGGATTGGTCAGTGAGATTCAAGAAAAGCAGTTTACTACTCTTGGCCAGAACATTACGGCGCTCGAAATTGACGGCACATTCGATGATTGCCAACGTTTGGTGAAAACGGCTTTCCTGGACGAAGAACTGAACCGCAAACTGAAACTGACTTCGGCAAATTCCATCAATGTGGCGCGTTTCCTGCCACAGGCTTTTTATTATTTTTATGCGTATGCGCAAGCTGCTCGTCTTGGAAAGGCCGAGAATCTTGTGGTATGTGTTCCCAGCGGAAATTTTGGAAACATCACCGCAGGGTTGTTTGCCAAACGGATGGGCTTGCCCGTAAAACGGTTTATTGCAGCGAACAACAAAAACGACGTTTTCTACAATTACCTGCAAACAGGAAAATATGTCCCCCGCCCGTCGGAAGCCTCTCTTGCCAATGCTATGGACGTGGGTAATCCCAGCAATTTTGTGCGAATCCTTGATTTGTACAGCCATAATCATCAAGCAGTTACAGACGATATTGGCGGTTGCCGTTTCTCCGACCAAGATATTGTGACAACAATCCAAAGCGTCTACAACGAAACTGGCTATTTGCTTGACCCTCACGGAGCTTGTGGTTACGCCGGCCTTCGCGAATCATTGCATGACGGAGAAATCGGCATTTTTCTCGAAACTGCTCATCCTGCTAAATTTCTGCAAACAGTGGAATCGTCTATTAATCAATCAATTCCTATTCCAGACAAATTGCGTGAGTTTATTAAAGGCGAACAGCACAGTACTCCTTTACCGAAAACCTTTGAATTATTTAAAGAATTTTTATTAAATAATAACAAAAATAGATAATCCATTGTTTATGAAAACAGTTACATCTTTTTTCAATATTCTGTTTTTTTCATTATTTTTTCAGATAAATGCACAACATATTCCCGAACGGCATCTTATACAGGATACTGCGCAAATGAACGATTTGCAAAAGACAGAAAATGAACAGAATGATATGCTGAATACGATGTACCTTGAGTCGTATAAAGCGAAACTGGCTGAATTGGAGCAGATTCGCATAAATGATTCTCTTACACGAATACGTCTTGAGAATCAGTTGCTTGCCCTACGAACGTCCGATAATTTGAAAAAGGAAGAATTACTGAATCAGTTGGAAATTCTCCAGCAAAAAGACAGTCTGCGCATTGCACGAAAAAGAGTTGAAGTTCATTCGTTAAAAAATATGGCCAAAGGCTATCCGGTTAAAGGGCCGTTGAATGATACAATTTTTTTTATTTACAATAAGTTAGGTTCTTTTTCTGCTTATAACAGAGCTGCCAGAGCTACCGCAAATATTAAAACACTTTACGACAACGATTTTTTGCAGTCGGATTCCATCCTGATTACACATGCCGAAAATTTGATCTACTTAATGTATAATGATTTGATTATCACATCTATTTCCGAGATGGATGCATTGTGGAGCGATTTCTCCATGTTGGAATTGGCACAAAAAAATATCGACGCCATCAAAGTGTCCATTGAGAAAGCCAAAGAGCAAAACAGCCTGAAACGCACATTGATGCGAAGCGGGCTGGCATTGCTGGTCGTTTTGCTGGCCATTTTCTTTATCTGGCTGACAAACTGGCTTTATCTCCGAATTTTACACTACATTGCCTTGAGGAAGGATACATTGTTGCGAGATTTATCGTATAAAGATTACACCTTTTTGTCGGTAAAGCAGGAATTGAGCATATTGCTTACCTCTCTCAATATTTTGCGCTGGATATTGATACTGAGCACTTTCTACTTCATACTTCCGCTCGTGTTCAGCATTTTCCCCTTTACACGCGGATGGGCTGACTATCTGTTTGGACTGGTTTGGGCTCCTTTGCGGAAAGTCCTCCTATCATTTTGGCATTATTTGCCGAATGCGTTCACCATTTTGGTTATTTATTTCGTAATGAAATATGTAATCCATTTTGTACGTTACATATTTTCTGAAATAGAAGCCAATAAATTGAAAATAAACGGATTTCATGCCGATTGGGCAATGCCAACATTTCATATTGTGCGTTTTCTGATGCTGGCGTTTGCTTTTGTTTTGATTTTCCCTTATCTGCCCGGAGCCGACTCGGATGTTTTCAAGGGGGTTTCGGTCTTTTTGGGCGTCCTGTTTTCGCTCGGTTCATCTTCGGCTGTTGCCAATATGATTGCAGGCCTGGTTATCACGTACATGCGACCGTTCAAAATTGGCGACCGGATCAAAATTGGCGATACTGTGGGAGATGTTATCGAAAAAAACATTCTGGTTACTCGCTTAAAAACAATTAAAAATGAGGAAATTACAATTCCTAACTCAACCATTTTAACAGGAAACACCGTCAATTATTCCACCTATTCCAAAACATCCGGTTTGATTATCCACACCACAATGACAATGGGGTACGACTATCCCTGGCAAAATGTTCATGAGGCGTTGATAGAAGCGGCGCTCCGAACGGCCGCCATCATGAAAGACCCCAAACCGTTTGTCCTGCAATCAAGCCTCGACGATTTTTACGTTTCCTATCAGTTAAATGCTCATATTCAAAATGCTAACGACCAGGTGGATATTTATTCCGAATTGCACCAGCATATTCAGGATGTGTTCAACGAACGGGGACTGGAAATGGTATCACCTTATTATCAGTCTGTTCGCGACGGAAATCGTAAGACATTTCCAAAGGATTTCCTCCCGAAAGATTATGAAACGCCAGCCTTTCATGTACAGATAAAAAATACGGAAAATGGAAAATAAACGAAAAATAATTAATGACCCTGTTTTCGGGTTTATCAATATCCCGACAGAACGAATTTACCGTCTGATACAACATCCTTATTTTCAACGTTTGAGCCGGATTAAGCAATTAGGAGTGGCTTCTTTCGTTTATCCGGGCGGGCAGCATACCCGTTTTCAACATTCGCTGGGAGCCATGCACCTGACAAACGAAGCGATTCATGTCTTGCGAACCAAAGGACATGAAATAACGCCGTACGAAGCAGAAAACCTCCTGATTGCCATTTTGTTGCACGATATTGGACATGGGCCTTTTTCCCATGTGCTTGAATATTCGCTGGTTAAGAATATTCATCATGAAACAATCTCCCAATGGATGATGAAAGACATCAATAACAAACTTGGCGGCGAATTGGATTTAGCGCTGGATATTTTCAACGACAGATATCCCAAACGATTTCTTCATCAATTAATCAGCAGTCAGCTGGATATGGACAGGCTCGATTATTTGCGGCGAGACAGTTTTTTCACCGGCGTAACGGAAGGAAACATCGGCTCTGCCCGAATAATCAAAATGTTGAATGTCAAAGACGACCGTTTGGTGGTTGAAGCCAAAGGCATTTATTCCATAGAAAATTTCCTGACAGCCCGCCGACTGATGTACTGGCAGGTTTATTTGCACAAAACGGCTGTTGCTGCAGAGAAAATGCTGGTAAACACCTTGTTGCGCGCCAAAGAATTAGCCCAGCGTGGTGAATACCTTTTTGCTTCGCCAGCCCTGACTTTTTTCCTTTATCGCCTGATTACAGAAAAAGATTTTGCCGATAACAGCGAAGCGCTTTCTCTCTTTGCCTTGTTGGACGATTCCGACATCTGGTGCGCCCTGAAAGCCTGGACAAAACATTCCGACAGAATATTGGCCCTGCTGAGCCGATATCTGATTAATCGACAAGTGTTTAAAATTGAAATCAGCAATCATCCGTTCGACGGCAAGCGCATGGAACAGTTCACCCGCAATGTTGCAGCACGACTTGCAATTCCCGAAACCGAAGCACATTATTTTGTCTGTGCCGACACAATATCTACCAATATGTACAACCGCGAAGATGACCGGATTGACATTCTTTTCAACGATGGAACCCTCAAAGACATTTCCGAAGCCTCCGACATGCTGAATATCTCGCTGCTTTCCAAAGAAGTACGCAAATATTATTTCTGCTATGTGAGAATTAATGACGAAAGTTTGTAAAATAGAAAATGTTGAATGAAATAAAAAAATCCTTTTTTGTCTTCCACCTCTTGTTTTTTTCCTGTTTGATTTACAGAAAAATACGCATACAGTCAATTTGATCGGCAAAAGTTATTCACCGATTTGCAAAGGCATCTATTAATTCATGTTTGCTTTTTTGAAATATAGATTTTATCTTTGTACAGGGAAAAAGTGACAATATTGAAGCATCTTAAATTATTTAGAGAAATGAAAACAATAACAATGATTATTTTAGCGACACTGTTGGTGACAGGCGCTATGGCCGAAAGCGGTTCGGTTGACAATTTGGCATGGGAATTAAATGAATCGGGTGTTTTACGTATTACAGGAACAGGAGCGATACCTGACTATTTTTCAACGGAAGAATTACCGCCATGGTTTGCTTCCGGCAGGCAGATTAAACAGCTTGAAATAGCGAATGGCGTAACGTCGATAGGAAGTTCGGCTTTTGCAATGTGTAAGGAACTGGTAGCCGTATCGCTTCCTCCATCGATTGTTCACATCGGCGATTTTGCTTTTTCGTTTTGCAACAGTCTGCCAGACATTACCCTTCCGGAATCTCTTGAATCCATTGGACATTCGGCATTTCTCGCCTGCCGCAATCTTGAATCGGTAGATATTCCCATTTCAGTTAAAGAAATAGGATTCTCGGCTTTCTCGGCTTGTAACAGCTTGACAAACGTCACAATACCAAGTTCTGTCACAACTGTTAAACGAAATGTATTTCGCGATTGCACCAGTCTGGTTAATGTCAGGATTCCCAGCACCGTGACGAATATTGGCGTTTATGCATTTGCAAATTGTGTACGTTTGAAGGATATTGTTATCCCAAAATCGGTTAAAAGTATTGGCGACCTGGCTTTCTCCGATTGCATCAGCTTGACGGATATCCTTATTCCTGATTCGGTTATGACATGGAACTCGGTATTTACCAACTGTAGCGGCTTAACAACCATTACGATTCCAAAAACGGTAACTAACATTGGTTCACAGACATTTTCTGGGTGCAAAGGTCTGGTTTCTATCAACATTCCATCATCGGTTCTCAACATTGGCGAACTGGCTTTTGACGACTGTTCCAGTCTGAAAGAAATTCGCGTTAATTGGGCTATTCCACCAGTTATTCCAGACGATGCCTTCAGGAATATCGACAGGAAAAACTGCAAACTGATCGTTCCGTCTGGTGCTGAAACGGTATACAAAAATACCGAAGGTTGGAAAAAATTTATTATTTGAGAAATCCATATCCTGCATTATCAGCGCTAAAATTCTGCTGGTGTTTTAGAATGCTGATAATGCAGATGATACGGATTTTTTGTTTGAAAATTCTGTTAACTTTGCAATATCTTACTTTCTCACTTTCACCAGTCTTGTAATTTCCCCAATCCACAACACAAGCGAAGTAATGCTGATGATAATTCCCCAATCGGCAAGTTTTAGCGGTACGACATTGAACATCTCGCCTCCGACGGTTACAATCAGCCACTGCCCGCCAAGTATTACAAGGGCAATAGCCATGAATCCGCTGCTTTTTCCGATGTTTGCAAATGCCGATTTGCCGGTCATAAATGCCTTGGCGTTGAACATGTTCCAAAATTGAAGCATCACAAAAATAGTGAAAAACAGCGACAATTCGTATGGAGACAGTCCATTTCCTGCGCTAAAATCGAAGAAGCTGGTGCAAAAATCCTTCACGCTGAAACCGTTCAGTGCAGTGATATCGGCATGTTTAAAAT
>JAITHZ010000058.1 GCA_031279795.1 Bacteroidales bacterium | reverse complement strand
ATAGTTGCGGATTTATGGAATATGTAAAATAACCTTCGGGCAACTTCGTGTGATAATTTTTTCGTTAACACGAAGAAAATATTAATTAATGTAAAACAAAAAAAGAAAAAAACATAGCATTACTGTAAATGAAACAGAAAAAAATTTCTGCTTATTCAACCACATAGTGCATTTTTTGCATACCGACTTGATGCATGCTTTTTCTAATTTCGGCTATCAAGCCCATGGGCGTGTTTCTATCGGCTTTCAGGATTACGGGAATAGCTGCATTGCTCTTTTTTTCAGGAAAATGTTGCCGGATATATTTCTGAAATTCAAGAATATTCATCTTTTTATCATGCATCTGAATGAGATATTCCCATTTATCGGACGGATGTTCTGGTTTTGTTTTCCCGACATAAATGATCGCATCCGAATCTTCAGAAGATAGAGTTTCTGCTTGTTCAATCGTTGGCAGTTCAAGGGTTAATTTGTCGGGTTTGACATTTAAATGCGTGGAAATCATGAAAAAAAACAATAAGGTAAACACCATATCTGGCAAGGAAGCGGTGTTTATTGCTGGCGCTTTTCGTCTTTTCTGCGGGCGGAAGCGGCTATTCATCGGATGCCTCCTTTCTCGTCACTGTCCATCAACATTTCGGCAATTCGGCAGGGATAGACTTGCTGAGCCGACTGCTGTTGGCTTGCCGTCAAATCGACGTAATGTCGCCCCCATTTTCGGACGGAAAAATCCTCGCGTAATTTGTCATACGTGGAAATGATTGCATGCTGTACACGAACGTACTGTTGATATGATGAAGCAGGATGTATGCGAATAATAAACAGATGATTGCTTGTAAGTTGCTGTTTGCCGACAAGTGGTATGACAACCGGCAGTTTTTCCGGAAGCGTCATCTCGTCGTCCGGATTCATAATAAAACGTTCAGCACATATTTTTAACTCTTTTAAATTTAGCATATTGCCTTCATTTACCAATGAGTTGTCGGCTTGGATGGAAAGTTCAAAAACGTCCCGTTTTTTTATGTCGCTGGGCGTTTGCGGCTCCTGTTTTTCGGGCAATAACTGATTCACCGTCTTTTCTCTTGCAATGGACGATGTTAACAGGAAGAAAATCAGCAGTAAAAAAGCGATATCTGCCGATGAACTTGAATTGATTCCCGGTATTTCACGTTTTAGTTGCATGAGTTCCGAAACATCTTACAAATACCAAGCACCAGCATCGCCAGCAGTGGCATCGCCAGCAGTGCATATATCGCATACAGAAACATGTCGGCCAGTTTCAGCCAGAAGTAAACATTTTCCGTCCCTTTGTAGTTTTCGATTGGCAATGACTGACCATTCCCCAACAGCCAGGCAATCAGGCATAAAATCAGGATGCCAAAAAAAACAGTGAAGTTTCGCCAGAAAGTGCGCGGATTTCGGTTGAAAACCTGCACAAATTTGATGGCTGAAAACGCGACAATAGTTACTGTCGTCACGCACAGCACAAGATATACCCACCAAAGCAACGCTGCTACATATCGTGGTTCTGTATTTCTGGTAGCGGAATCCGTCGAACCGCCCAGAAAAAATATCCCTGCAACCAGTAGCGTTATTCCTGCTGATACATACAATGTTATGGATGATATTTTTGCCGGTTTCATTTGGATTTCTGTTTACGCACCTGATAACGAACAGCTATATCTAACAGCGACAGCGTTGCATCTTCCATTTTATTGAGCAGACTTTCTATTTTGGAAAGTAAATAATTGTAAAACAGCTGTAAAACAAGCGCCACAATCAATCCTGCAACCGTTGTAATCAGCGCCACTTTCATTCCGCCGGCCACGATGTGCGCATTGATTTCGCCTGCCTGTTGAATGTCGTCGAATGCCTGCACCATGCCGATTACCGTTCCCAAAAAGCCCAGTGATGGCGACATGGCAATAAACAGCGAAATCCACGACAGGCCTTTTTCTAACCAGCCAGTCTGAACGCCGCCTGCCGAAATAACTGATTTTTCAACCACATCAATGCCCTCGTCAATACGCGACAATCCTTCGTAATAAATCGAAGCCACTGGCCCGCGTGTACTTTTGCAAATGGTTAACGCTTCTTCTACGTTATTTTTTCCTACTGCTTTTTCGATATTGAGAATAAACCGCTGGGTATCAATTTCCGACAAATTCAGATAGATAATTCTTTCTAGGCAAAAGGCCAGTCCGATGATAAAAGCCAGCGCAATGAAACTCATGAAAAAGGCGTTTCCTTCAATGAATTTTGTTTTGATAGCGTTATGCCAGCTTTCATTCACAGTCAAACTGACATCTGCAATTCCCAACGATGCCGCTGATGTCAAGCTGTCGGCTGTTGCGATTGAATCTTGCTGTGCAAATACGGAAAAAATCGTTCCGCAAAACAGAACGAATAAAAATGCAACTATCGGAATGAAACGTTTTTTCATGAACAGTTTTTATTTTGTAATGTAAAATAATTTAATGACGATTTCAAAAAAAAAACATAAGCAAAAGAAGACAGCTATTGGTCATCCCGATTATTATTTTACGATACTTTGGAATAATTCATTCGGAAAAAATTTGTGAAATTCAATGTCCGCAGCTGCTTTTTGAGCCAGCGAACGGTCTTTTGCAATTGCATTTCGTAAACTGCTGATTACTTGCGATGCATTGTTTGTTCTTGCGCCAACAATTGCCAGCAGGTAATCAGTTGTAGCATCCGGATTCGGAACAGATAGCAGTGTAAGTTTGGCTTTATTGTAATCTTTTGCCAGAATTTGTGCTACAGCTGCATTATTGCTTTTCGTATCACCAAAGGCATTAACGGCCTGCGTGTAATTCCCGTTTTGGGTATAAAGTATGCCCAGCGCCGGATTTAATTCTGCTGTTCCGGCCGATTTGCCAAAATATTGCTGTGCTTCCGAGGCTTTGCCATTGGCTAAGGCAATCAATCCGTTATTCAGGTTTGTTTCCGGTGCATTCGGATTTAAGCGGAGTGCTTTGGCAAACATGCTTGTCGCTTCTTTGATGTCGCCATTTTGATAAAGCAGCGTGCCTAAGTTGTTGAACGCACGGTAGTCGTTTGGGAAATATTCGGTAATTGTCCGGTAGATCATGGCTTTATCGTCGGAAGTGCGCTCTAATGTAGCGGCGTAGAGTAATTCTTCCAGCGAAAGAGCTTTGGGGTTTGATGCTGCCAGCGTCGAAATTTCCTGATCGGATTTTCCGATGATTTCAATGGTGGCTGTCAATCTGGAACGGCGCAACTGTGGCAGAATACTTTCGGCAAGGTCTTTGTAGGTTGTCGAAATATTTTTAATTTCCTGTTCGCGGCGTTCAGGATCGGTGTACATTGATAAAACCCTTAAAATAATATCCTTGTCCTGAATATTCGATTTTTCGACCAGTTCTTTGAAACCGTCCCAGTCTTGAGCTGTAAAATGTGCATCAACCGGAGCAAAAATACCACTTTCTGTCAATTGTCCCTGCATGTAACCAACTGTATTTTTTTCTCTCTCGGCTGCCAGCCGTTCGTTCAACTCAATTCCCCCGTCGGGTGAGGCGTATGACGAAATTTCCACCCCAGCTACCCGTTTGTTGATCGAGGCTGTAGCGCTTTCAATGTCCTGCTGAAGTTGAGTTATTTCCGATTTATTCAGTTCACTTGAACGAAGATTCGACTGTTGAATCAGGAACATAATATCGGCGTCGCGCTTTTCCCTGATAATCCGCTGGAATTTATCGGGTGCAATCGCAGGCACAGCCGAAAGCGTATTGCTAAGCGTGGCTGTGACAAGTGTTCCTTCGCCGATTTTTATTATCGGCATTTCGCTCGTTTTTCCTTTGATAACACTTTTTATTCGCAAATATAACTCGCACGAAGCCAATTCCGGTTGGTAGGGAAATATCACAGACATGGCTATATTGCCGCCTTTTTCATATGAAATTGTGCGGTCATTGCCTTCTACTTTTTCTCCCTGATAGAAAAATGTTTCGCCTCTAACTTCTCCATTCTTATATTTTAGAATCGGAGTA
>JAITHZ010000329.1 GCA_031279795.1 Bacteroidales bacterium | reverse complement strand
TTCCCACAAAGCCATCCGTTATCTGGCGTTCTGTTCCCGACGCTACCAAGTACGAAGTAGAATGTTTCGATTTATCGGGAATTTCGAAAGGCGTTAAACGGAATATAAACGCGACCAGTCTTGATGGAGAAGAAATAGACCGTATTGACGATAACATGACGCTTCAATATGATACGAAATACAAACTTGTAGTGCGTGCTTATAAAAATAATTCACTGATTACTTGTGGAAGCAGCGTATTCACAACAAAATCGGAATATCACAAAGATGCTAAACACGGAACAAGTGATTACAGTGAATATGCTTCGAAAACTTGGTCTTCAGGATTACAAAAATACTATGGAGAACCGTTAGGCCACTTCAATAATGTCATTGTCTATTTTAACGGAAATCAAGAGAATTGGCAAAATACTCAACCGTATAGTTTTTGCCTCGGAGTAAACTCCTGGTACACTTGTACAAAATTTCAGTGTTCGAATTACTCTTTGAGGTTTTTTAATGAATATCAAAAACTGTATATAGCTAATCCGGATAATCCCAGAAAGGCTGCTACTTTTAATTTGTATGCAAACGATAACAATGGTGTTAGATATGTAAAAACTAATTCCGGTGAAAAGCCTCATATTGGAGATATATTAATATGGGAACGTATCGTAAATGGCGCTTATTTAAACAGTCACGTTGCGGTGGTTAAAGAAATAAACGGAAATGCAGTAACATTTGTACAACAAAATAGCTACCCGTATGAAAAAACGTTGGATATAAATAATTTTGGAAGCAATTACATAAAAGGATGGCTCACTCCGAATGTTATTACGTTAAAATTTACTGAGGCCGTATTTAGTATTCGCTCTGATATACAGACGAGTACAAGCTATAAATTAATCATAAAGAAACTTGTTGGAGATTGTTATACAGAGATTGCCGGTTCGCCGTTTAATTTAGACGCAGCTTCCAACAGCGTATCGTTATCGCCAGGAACGTATGTAGCGCGGGCTACAGGATTGACAGATAAAATACAAAGCAATTTGATCCAGTTTACAATCTCGCAACCTGTCGAAGCAATTATCTCTCAACCCCGACCGTTTTCCATATATACTTATGAAAATACAGCAAATGAAACACGAGCGGCGAAAGCCTCTACAAATACTGATGCCGTATCAAATGCCAATATCTACCAAAAAATAGATACTGAACTGATTGAAAAAGGCTATACAGACGAAAACGGGCAACTTTTTGCCGAATTTGTCCCTGCTTTGCAAGTGGGTGATGTGCTGGTCGCCGAAGCCGAAGGTTATGAAACATTGGAAGGAACTGTTACGCAAGCAATGATTGACAACAATATTATCAGTTTGCTGTTAAATCGAGAAGTCTCTGCAAAAATCGTCAACCCGCAGGCGCAGATTGTAAATTACAAACCTGTTTTTGTGGAAGACTTGATAACGTTTAAAGTAAGCGCCGAAAATTTAAATGCTTACCGGATAACGCTTTTGCCAGATTGTGAGTGTGAACCGGATTGGACGCAATCCTATGCTGCCGGTCAAAATTTGGTCTCTCTTACCGGTTTGCATGAAGGAGCGAATACATTTGAAGTTTCTTTTTTCAACGAAATTGATACTCTTTCTCTCTATCGTACAGTATACTACAATCCCAATGCTACTGAAACAAATACCTACAACATTATAACCATACAGGCCACAAATGAAAGTTTAGGAGCCAGATTATATGTATCAGGCGTATTTGTGAAAGAAATTGAACACACTGGAGAAGTCGTTGTCCTGCCTTCCGGAGTTCATCAACTTTTGTTTGAAAAAGACGGATATAAGCCTTATAGTGAACATGTTGATATTTCGACAACTGTCAACGTTGATTTGAAGGCAGTCGGGGCAAGTACCGCTATTTCTTCGCCCGTTTCTAATCGCAAATTAGTGAGCATATATCCTAACCCTGTTAATCAATTATTGCATGTAGGATTCTATAATGGGGAGGACTATACAGATACTCAACTTGTACTTACAAATTTAAATGGACAAATTTTATATCAAATAACAACAAAAGAACAAAATCATACGATAAATATGCAAAATTTTAATTCTGGTGTTTATCTGTTAACTGTCAAAAACAGTGAAGGATATCATGTAGAGAAAATAATAAAGAATTGATAAATTCAATTCTCAATTCTCTTCTTTATGTTTGGCAATCTGAAAAATTTCAATTAATTTTGCGCCGTTTTGCAGCTGTGGTGTAATTGGTAGCCACGCCAGACTTAGGATCTGGTGCCGCAAGGCGTGGGGGTTCGAGTCCCTTCAGCTGCACAAATACTGCTCGGAAAATGAATGAAACTTCTGTAAACGATTGAATTACAGAAGTTTTTTTTATTACTGGCATCATTCATGTCGCTGGAGTGTTTGCTTATTTTCCAACAAGCGCATTTCCAGCATACACGGCAAGTAATCCGACAATAGTGCTGGCTGCGATATAAGCTACAGCTGTTGCATAATTGCCCGATTCGAACAAACGCAGATTTTCGGACGCAAATGTGGAAAAAGTTGTGTATCCGCCACAAAATCCGGTAATGAGCAGCAAGCGCAGGTCAGCGTTAAGCCATTCATATTTTCCGGAAAAGGCAATGAAAAGACCTATAAGAAAACAGCCGGAAATGTTGGCAGCAAAAGTTGGCCATGGATAGCAGGTTGTATATTTATCGGCAGTCAGCGATACCAGAAAACGAAAAATACTTCCAATTCCGCCTCCCAATCCAGCAAGAAACATTTGCTTTAACATCCTGTTTCAGTGCATGATTTTGTAAACCAATTCCTTCAACAACTCGCCATCGGGAGTGGGCATGCTCTTAAACCCCTTTCCTTTGGCGTCGTATTCCCGCAACAAAGCGATAATTTGCATAATTTTTGCACCACTGTAATTTCGCATGGCAATTATGTAATCATTCACCTGAATTGAATAACGAAGCCCGAGCTCTTTCATAATACCGCTTTCGGATTTGTTTACCGCATAATGGCAGAGCATCATGTTGGCAAAAAAAGGAAATAACAGGCTCAAAACCATAACTAACGGAGTAGTTTTGGGATTTTTTCCAAAATGATCGACGATGCGGTTGGCTTTCAGTATATCTTTGGCTGCTAAGGCTTTTATCAGTTCAAAGACGTTATACTCCTTGCTGATACCGATGTTCCGCTCGACGAGCGTGTCGGTGATGCGTTTTTCGCCTGGGGGCATGGTAATAAGCAGTTTGTTGAGTTCGCCAGCAATCCGGCTCAAGTCTGTTCCCAGAAATTCGGCGATCATCTGTTTTGCCTTTCCATCAATCGTATACCCTTTTGTCGAAACAAATGTATGAATCCATGCTGGAATTTGGTTATCATTCAGCTTTTTGGATTCGAAAACTACGCCTGTTTTCGCCAAATCAAGCGAAACTTTTTTCCGACCGTCTAATGTTCCGTATTTGTAATTGAAAACGAGAATGGTAGAAGACAATGGTTTTTGCAGATAAAACGACAATGCATCAAATACGTTTTTCGATGCTTGACCTTTCTTCTCGTCGTCCTCCTCCTTCATTGCTTTCAACGCATGACCTTTCTTTGCGCCCTTCTCGTCCTCCTCCTTCGCAGCTTTTAATGCCTGCGCCTCCTTCACGACAATCAGCTGACGTTCAGCCATCATCGGGTATCGTTTTGCAGCGTTTATCACAGCGCCGATAGTAGTATCAGCGCCATAGAGTATGGTTTGGTTAAAGTCGCGTTCAGAATCAAGCAATGCATTTTTGATAATCGCATCTGTTAATAAATCAATATAATACGGTTCTTCACCCATCAAAAAATACACCGGTTTGAACCGTTTGTTATTGATATCGTTTAATAACGATGCGTAAGAAACATCTTGTTTGGCCATTTATATAATTATTATCGTGTTATTCAAAGCGTAAATGTTTGACTGTTGAACCTTCTCGTATCAAGATCTGTAATGCTTCGCATCCAATCATCAAATGTTCCTTTGCAAAATTGGCTGTAACATTTCGGTCACTTTCTTCGGTTTTTACACCCGAAGAGATCATGGGCTGGTCGGAAACCAGCAACAGAGCGCCAGTTGAAATTGCGTTACAAAAACCTACGCTGAACAGAGTTGCAGTCTCCATATCAACGGCCATGCAACGAATTTTACGTAAATAATCTTTAAATATTTCGTCAAATTCCCACACACGGCGGTTTGTGGTGTAAATTGTTCCAGTCCAGTAATCGCGGTTGTGATTACGAATGGTGGAAGAAACGGCGCGTTGAAGGTTAAATGCAGGCAGTGAAGGGACTTCCGGCGGCAAATAATCGTTCGACGTTCCTTCGCCCCGTATTGCGGCAATTGGCAGGATGTAATCGCCGAGTTCGTTCACATGTTTTACGCCGCCGCATTTTCCGAGAAAAAGCACAGCGCTTGGTTTAACGGCAGTTAACAGATCCATGATTGTTGCAGCGTTGGCGCTTCCCATTCCGAAATTGATGATGGTTACACCTTCGGCGCTGGCATTCGGCATGTTTCCATCTGACCCAATGATTGGTACATGAAATTCTTCGGCAAACAGTTCGACATATTTACTGAAATTGGTCAGTAAAATGTGTTTTGTAAATGCTTCCAGTGGACGTCTGGTATAACGGGGCAACCAATTGTCAACTATCTCCTGTTTAGTTTTCATGTTGATCTGTTTTTATATTCAACTATTGACAAAGATACTAAAACACTACCGTAAGTCCTGCTAAACCACTGAATCCCAGTTCAGGATAAGTATGCCAGTATTCATATTTCCAGTTCATGATGTTGTTTAGCTGCAAATAAACGGAAAATGTGCGCGAAAAAACATAACTGGCTCCAAACATCAGGTTGTGTATATCCGCCATTTTCGTAAATGAATAATTGTCAAGATGATATCTGTTGTTTTGCCATTCATATCCAATACTGGTTTTGAGTTGTGACAGAAGGTTTATGTTGATGGTTGCATCTAATCGAAAATCAGGAACGTTGATAGCTTTATTTTCGTCAAAGATACGAGTTTCATCTAAAAATGAGACATTCCAGAAGTTTTTTTCCAGTTGAAGCGAAAAGCCGAGCTCATTGTCGGGATAGTTAAACGAAATTCTTCCGCCAAACTGGAGCAGGTCGTTTTTGGAATAATAGCCGCAATCGAAAGCCGAAGGAAAAATGACGCCGATGGAAGGATATGCAGTTCCGTAAAGGTCTCTGAAATAATAATGTTCGTTTTTCGTTTTTCGGTAACGGGCGTATGCATTGAAAAACCAGTTTGGCAAAGCCGACGAACGAATGCCTGCGCGGGCGTCTATTGGAGAATGAGAATCGCGAAGCCCTGCGTCGGGGTTCAG